>CAZKPD010000143.1:0-6467 GCA_964554585.1 uncultured Rikenellaceae bacterium | reverse complement strand
TGTAACCCTAAATAAGAAAGGGGGCGGGCAATGATTTTAACCGATTATTACAAGTTTGATAGGCTCCCAGATTGCAAGGCTAAAACCCGTTTGGATTGCACCCTTTCAACCCAGAGTTACCCAGAATTTGAGGCCTTAAGAAAGGCGGGGCAATTGTTTATGTATTTGGGCAACGTGCCAGAGCGGTTTAATGCCAATGCCAAGAGGCGTGCCGATATGGTGTTATCTAAAAGAAATAACATTAGTAGTGTATTTGTGCCAGATGTTACCCTGCTCTTTGGGTATGGTGATGTAAGGGGTACAAATGATGCCCTGCTGTTTGTGTTCAATGCCGATTATACAGCCTTTGATTTATTTGTAGCCAGAGGGCAAAAGAACAACAGAGGGGCTTTATACAATCTTTTAGCAGATAATGAACTAAGCCAAGAGATTGAGATACTAAAACAGAGGGCGGTTACTGAAACGGTAACCAAGTAGGTTGAGGGGGCAAATTGCCCCTTTTAGCCTTTCTCTATAGTAAGTTGTATTTGAGTAACCAAATTGGTAACCGTGTGATGTATGATAGTGTAGTTTTATCCTTAAGTTTTGATATGGCTAAGGTTGATTTCATGGCAGAAACCAGCCAATACTTTGAGGTAACAGGTGAACATTTATTTAATGATAGGCCTGCCATAAGTGGCACTTTAGAAAACCTAAAGGTAAAGGCCAATGCCAACCGTTTGAGGGTTGAGGGCAGTTTATGCAAATGGTACTTGGGTGATAACCTGCAAACATTGGGGCGGGGTGATGCAAAAAAAGCCATAGAGCGGTTAAGTGATACTTTGCATTTACCCATATCCCAAGCAGATACCACCCAAATTGATATTGCTCAAAACTTCATTGTAAAGCATAGTCCAGAGGTTTATTACAATCATTTAGGCAATGCACAATACTACAAAAGGCTATTGCAACCTAACTCTTTATACTATCAGAACGGCAAAAGAACCCTTGTTTTTTATGATAAAGTAAGAGAGGTAAAAGCCAAAGGCGGGGCAATCCCTACCCTATACAATGGCAGGCAGGTGCTAAGGTATGAGATGAGGTTTAAGAGCCGTTTAAGAGAGCAGTTTAACCAGCCAGATGTTAAGGCGTTAAATTTGTATGATGAGCGGTTTTACATGGGTTTAATCAACCGTTGGCATAATGAGTACAAGAGCATTAACAAACTGAACACTATACACCTAAATTTTGAGGGCATGAAAACCAAAAGAGAGTTATACAATGCAGGTTTGGCCACACTAATTGAACAGCAGGGCGGTGAACTTGTATTTATTGAGCAGATTAATGAAGCATACCAAACAGGCAACCTAACTAAAAAACAGGCCTTTGATTTAAGGCAGGCAGTAAAAGATGCCACACAATCAGAAGTTGCAACTGTTGAGAGTGATGTTATTAAAGAGTTGGATAAAAAAGTAAAACAGGCAGCAAGGTTTTACAGATAGTTATAAACTTAAAACTTAAAACAATGAGGAAGGATTATTTGTTTTTGCACAAAATTCAGCAAATGAATTTAGATGAGATTATTCAAATCTACATTGAGAGCCAAACAGGCATTGAGAGCATTGAATACCCCAAAGAGATTAAAGAAACATTAGAGAAATTGGCGGGGTATATTCTGGATTTAGAACACCAGAACAAAGAGGTTAAACCAATTTTTTGAAAACATCAAAGATTTACAGAATATGGCTAAAAAGGGGCATACCAATAACCCAAATGGCAGGCCAAAGGGCATACCCAACAAATCAACCAATGAGTTGAGGCAGTTATTACATTCATTCATTGAGCATAATTTTAAGCAACTGCAGGTAGATTTTGATGCATTAGAACCCTACCAGCGGTTAAAGATGTTAGAGCGGTTATTAAAGTTTGTTTTGCCCCCTATGGTAACCGATTTAAGCCAATTATCAGAAAGCGATTTAGATATTTTACTAAACAGGTTAAGAGATGAGCAAACAGCAAAAAATTAAAGAGATTAAAGAGGTATTGATACCACCTAAAAGGGGGCTATTCAAAGTATTCATTGGTGAAAACCCAGAGCCTTTTTATACAGCACCAACCAAAGATTGCAAAGATTTTATAATACAGGTTAGTGATTTAGAACAAGCCAAAGAGTTAAAAAAACTAATAGATCAAGGATAATGAGTAAAGCAGAAAAAATTAAGCAGATAAAGCAGGCATTGAAGCCTAAAAAACTCAAAACATTGAGGGTTTATAATATTGTTGAGGGTGTAACTACACTTGTAGAACAAAAAGAGATTGAGGCAGAGCAAGATATTACCATTTACAGGCAAATAATAACCACCCATGAAGAGGCTATGCAGGTACTTAATGAAGAGAAAAACGGTTATTAAATTCAGCAAAAACACCCCCCCCGCTGTTGCCTTTTGTCCCCCAAGTGTACCCCACAAAAAAGAAACCCCCACTAAACCAATTGATTAGTAGGGGTTTTTAGTAGCGGGGGCAGGACTCGAACCTACGACCTTTGGGTTATGAGCCCAACGAGCTACCAACTGCTCCACCCCGCAATACTGTTTTATATAAAGAACGTTCTTAAATAATTCGTTTTTGAAATGTGGTGCAAAGATAATAGAAATTCGAGAATTTTCAAACAATGCCGCATTTTATTTAAAAATATATCGATTGTAAAGCAGAATAGACCGATTTAAAAAACATTAACTAAATAGGGGTGTAGTTAGGAGCAAATGTATGGTGACCAAAAAATAAAAGGTACTATATTTGCACCAATTTGCAGTTTTATAATAAGTTTAACATCTCCATGTCTGAACCCAAGCCCAAAGCAAGGTACATTAAAAAGCTAAGGAATAAGTATAGGTTGAGCGTGTATAACGATCAAACCTTTGAGGAAGTTTTGGTTATGCGACTCTCCCGACTTAACCTGCTTGCAACCGTTGGCGGTATTACCCTAGCCCTCATTATAGCAGTTACATTGCTCATTGCCTTTACGCCTATTAGGGAATTTATACCCGGCTACCCCGATGGGAATACCCGTAGACAGATTGTACAGAATACATTTAGGAGCGATAGCTTGGAGCGTGAGCTCCAGCAGTGGAAAATATATCTGGGGAATTTGCATACCATCCTTAGGGGCGAAAGCCCCAATAACTTGGAGAGCGTACCCGATACTTCTGTACGCTACCGTGAGCTTAATTTCTCTCGCTCCATAGAGGACTCTATCCTTCGAATGCAGATAGAATCTGAAGAACTTTACAACCTATCTCTGATTAGCCCTATTGACGACAGCGAAAACAACCTGACCAAACTGCATTTTTTTCCACCAATTAAGGGAGCTGTTTCCAGCTCGTTTAATGCTCAGCTGAGCCATTTTGGCGTTGATGTGGTAGCTCCACCCAACGAGGTTGTTGTAGCCACAGCCGATGGTACCGTTATTCTTTCTAGTTGGACACTTGAAACTGGCTATGTAATCCAGATTCAGCATGCCAATAATCTTCTGTCGGTATACAAGCACAACAGCAAGCTCTTAAAAAAAGCAGGGGTAAGAGTTAAAGCCGGTGAGGCAATTGCCATAATTGGGAACTCCGGTGAGCTCACTACAGGGCCACACCTCCACTTTGAGCTATGGCATAACGGAACTCCCATAAATCCTGAGCAATACATCATTTTTTAAGGAATAACCATTGCTTTTGTGAAAAGAAGAATTGCCATACTTGGTTCAACGGGTTCCATTGGCACCCAAGCGCTTGAAGTGATTGAGAAACATCCTGATCTTTTTGAGGTGGAGGTGCTAACGGCCAACAATAACGCAACCCTACTTATTGAGCAAGCAATCAAGTATGCCCCCAATACCGTGGTGATAGGCAAAAAAGAGCACTTTCAACAGGTTTGTGATGCGCTTACCCCTCATCACATTAAGGTATATGCCGGCGAAGAGGCTATTGGACAAATTGTTGAGATGGAGACCATTGACATGGTTTTAGCTGCAATGGTAGGATACTCCGGTCTTAAACCGATTATTAATGCGATTAAAGCCCATAAGCCCGTAGCCCTTGCAAACAAAGAGGCATTGGTAGTTGCAGGCGAGTTGGTAATGGATCTGGCATACCAAAACAATGTACCCATACTGCCGGTAGACTCGGAACACTCTGCCATATTCCAATGCTTGGTGGGAGAGAAAGGCGCTATCGAAAAAATAATCCTTACCGCTTCGGGTGGCCCCTTTAGAAATTGCGCTGCTCAGGAGTTGGCCCTTGCCACCAAAAAGCAGGCGTTAAACCATCCCAATTGGTGCATGGGAAACAAAATTTCCATCGACTCGGCCACAATGATGAACAAAGGGTTTGAAGTGATTGAAGCAAAATGGCTTTTTGGTCTTACCCCCCAGCAAATTGAGGTTATTGTCCATCCACAATCCATTATTCACTCCATGGTTCAGTTTGTTGATGGTTCCATTAAAGCGCAAATGGGCCTACCCGACATGAAACTACCCATTCAGTACGCACTGGGTTTTCCGGATAGGATTGCATCTGATTTCCCCCGTTTTTCATTTGCCAATTTCCCTCAGTTGACCTTTGAGCAACCCGATACCAACCGTTTCCCTGCACTTCTATTTGCCCATGAGGCAATGGTAAAGGGAGGTAATGCTGCTTGCATACTTAATGCTGCCAACGAGATTGCCGTGGAGGCCTTTTTAAACGATCGAATCAAATTTATGGATATGTCGAGGGTTGTGGAATTATGCCTATCAAATATGGCTTTTATCAAAAAGCCCTCTTATGAAGACTACATTGAAACCGACAGAATTACCCGTGAGTATGCGGAACAGCTAATTCCTTAAACCTCGATTTAGCATACAAATTATCAAAAGCAAAAATTAATACAATGGGAATAGTTAATCAAATTGCACAATTTTTACTCAGCCTGTCAATTCTTGTGTTTTTACACGAGCTGGGGCACTATACTTTTGCGCGGATTTTTAACACAAGAGTCGAGAAATTTTACCTTTTCTTTAACCCATGGTTCTCTCTTTTTAAAATAAAACGAGGGGAAACCGAGTATGGAATCGGTTGGTTGCCATTGGGCGGATATGTGAAGATTGCAGGAATGATTGACGAGTCGATGGACAAGGAGCAAATGGCTGCTCCTCCTCAACCCTACGAATACCGCTCAAAACCGGCTTGGCAACGATTCCTCATAATCTCAGGCGGGGTGCTGGTTAATTTTATCCTTGCTTTGGTTATATATACTTTTGTACTTTATGTGTGGGGTGAAGAGTATCTACCCACAAAAAACGTAAAGTACGGCGTCCAATGCTCCGAACTGGCAGAAGAAATAGGATTTAAAAATGGGGACCAAATTTTAAGTGTGGGTGGTCAAGAGGTGGAGTCGTTTTTTCAAATTGCACCGACAATCATACTAGAAAAAGCCTATACAGTAACCATTAAAAGGGATGGGGCAATACAAGACGTACAAATTAGCGAAAACTATTTACCCCAACTGCTTAAGGCCCAGTCTTTGTTTATCCCAAGGTTTCCTCTAACCATCGGGTCGGTTGTCGAGAATTCTCCGGCTCAAGAAGCCGGATTAATGCCCGGGGATAAGCTGTTAGCCATTAATAATACTCCTTCCACTTTTTTTGACGAGTTTAGTAGCGCAGCAAAAGCTCATGCCGGAGAAAGCATGCAGATTACTGTTGAGCGCGAAGGGATTCAGCGGGAGCTGTTCACCAACGTATCGGTCGATGGTACTGTGGGGATTTACCCTGCTGCCCAATGGGATTTTTTGGAGTTGGAGAAAACTAACTACACCTTTTTACAATCAATTCCCGCCGGGATTAAGCGGGGATTCAGCACCTTTTCCGGATACCTGAAATCGCTTAAGCTAATCTTCTCTCCCAAAACAAAAGCGTATGAATCTGTAGGAGGGTTTATAACCATTGGTAGCATATTCCCAAAAACATGGAATTGGGCATCATTTTGGGAGCTAACTGCGCTTATATCCATTATTTTAGCTATTATGAACATGCTCCCCATCCCCGCACTGGATGGCGGACACATGCTATTCCTAATCTACGAAATGGTGTCGGGTCGAAAACCCAGCGATAGATTTATGGAGCAAGCCCAAGTTATTGGTATGCTCCTAATTTTAGCATTGGTGATTTTTGCCAATGCCAACGATGTGGTTAAGCTGTTTAAATAACCTAAATGGGAAGAGCCGAACCTATATAGTTACACATTCCGGCGATCTAATGCGATTAATTCAAGGAGATTCATAGGAAGGATGAAAAAGGGAACTCGTAATTTTGTTACTCTGGCCGTACTGCTCATAGGTTTGCTCCCCATATGTGCCCATGCAAGCCTCAACAGGGGATTTCCTCCTGCTAAACCTTGCGGAGTTCAAAGAACGCTCGACAGCCTAAAACTCTCACCCCTATTTGCCCCGGATAGTGTAGA
>CAZKPD010000142.1:0-6500 GCA_964554585.1 uncultured Rikenellaceae bacterium | reverse complement strand
GGCATCCCCCTTATCGCCTTTGCCAATTCCCCATCCGTCGAGGATCATCAGGAGTACTCTGTTTTTTACTTGCATTGAAGTGTGTGTGTATTTGTGTAGTGTAATAACAAACTGGAAAATGCTTATGTTTATTATGAAGGACAAAGGTATCTAAAAAAAGTAAAAAATTGCTAATGGCTTTAAACTCTAGCCCATTTGGGCTAGAGTTTAAAATGGAATGCCACCCATTTTTACCCGTATCAATAGATAGTTATGGAAAATATGTTTACTTTTACAAGGTTTAGGCAAAATGGGTAAGGGTACACAATAAAATCGCTATTTTTACGTACCAATCCACATAGTATAGGAATCGAAAATAGAATACAGCATGAAACTGATAGCCAGAGTAGTTGCCGTAACTTTACTAGTGAGTGTTTATGTTGACGCCATGTCGCAAACATCGCGTTTAAGAAGAGCCAATGAGTTTTTTGATGCAGGAGGGTACTACGAGGCTGTGGAGCTCTATCGTCGAGATTTGGACAAGGTGTCCAAAGAGGAGATGGGATTGTATCTCCAGCGTATTGCCGACTGTTTCAGGCTAATGGGCGATGCTCGTCAGGCCGAGATTTGGTACTCCAAGGCCATTATGCGTGATGCTCCTGATCCTATCGTGTTTTTCCACTATGCCGAGATGCTCAAAATGAGCGAAAAATATGATGAGGCACTTGAGCAATACTTAAAGTATAAGGAGCTAGTACCCAATGACACCAATGCCGAGGTGGGTATTGAATCGTGCGAGCTGGCCAAAAAGTGGATGGAGTCGCCCACCGGGTATGAGATTACAAATATGCGCGTGATTAACAGTAAGCAGAGCGATTTTAGCGTTGCTTTTGGTTCCGAGGATTATACCACACTCTTTTTTACATCGACCCGTGAGGAGGCTGTGGGATCGAAGATGCATGCGGCAACCGGCGAAAAATTTGCCGATATCTTTTTAACCCAGCGCGACAGACGTGGCAATTGGAGTAAGCCCCGCCCAGTGGATGAGAATATTAATACCCAGTACGATGAGGGAACTCCAACCCTTTCGTCGGATTATAAAACCCTGTACTTTACCCGTTGTAGAACCAGTAAACGGAACAAGTTGGGCTGCGAAATTATGGTTAGCCAAAAAAGCGAACAGGGTTGGCTTAGCCCGGAATCGTTACCCATTGCTGCCGATAGTATGATTGTGGCACACCCCTCCATATCGGAGGATGGGCTTACCCTCTATTTTGTAAGCAATATCCCTGGTGGTTTTGGCGGGAACGACATCTGGAAGGTAACCCGTACCGGCTCCTCAGATAGCTGGGGAGAGCCCGTTAATCTGGGTGCCGATATTAACACCTCTAAGGACGAGATGTTCCCCTATATTCATAGCGACGGATCGCTTTACTTCTCATCCGACGGACATCCCGGAATGGGAGGGTTGGATATATTTAAGGCTACTCCCAACGAAGAGGGTTCTGGATGGAACGTGGTGAATATGCGCTACCCCGTTAACTCTCCTTCGGATGATTTTGGGATTATCTTCGAAAAAGAGCGCGAGGCCGGCTATTTCACTTCACGCCGCAAAACGGTGGGTACCAAAGGGGGAGACAATATCTATGTTTTCTATCTGCCCGAAATCACATTCAATATTGCAGGAGAAATTCGTGATGATAAAACCGGGAAAGCTATTGCCGATGCCAATGTTCAGCTGGTGGGAAGCGACGGCCTAATTGCCGATACCAAAACGGGAAGCGATGGCCTATTCCGCTTTATGCTGAACCCCAACACCGATTATGTGCTTATCGCATCTAAAACAGGATATCTGAACGGAAGAGGAAGAGAAACCACTAAAGGGATTAGCGAAAGCACCGATTTTGATATGAGCATTAGCCTAACCTCTACTGCACGTCCCATTGAGCTGCCCAATATATTCTATGATTACGATCGTTGGGAGCTTAGACCCGAATCCATGGCAGCACTGGATAGGTTGGTAGAAGTGCTAAACGAGAACCCGACCATTATTATTGAGCTGGGCGCACACACCGACAGTCGCGGTACGTTGGATTATAACTATGAGCTATCCCAAAAGAGGGCACAATCTGTGGTGAACTACCTAATCGAAAAGACTATTCCTGCCGATCGTTTACGAGCCAAAGGGTATGCACAATCGCAGCCCAAAACCGTGGATGAGCAGCTTAAGGCACAGTATCCGTTCTTGACGGTAGGTGATAAGCTGGATCAAAAAACCATAGATAAGCTCAGCAGTGAGGCGCAGAAAGAGGCGGTACACCAAATCAATCGTAGAACGGAGTTTAGGGTGCTTAGCACTGACTATAAAGCCAACTAATCCATTTTTGGTCGGAGGAATGCAACGACTGGTCCTTTTGATACTGCTGTTGGGCTTGGCCATCACAAGCCCTGCTCAAAAGATATTTCAGGCCGATGAGCCTGAAGGGGCATCCATATTAATTTTTCCGGTTGACGAACCTGATGAGGCTGACCTGTGGGTTTGCTTTGTGTGGGAAGAGGGAGAGCTCACCCGTACCGGGTTATGGATGGATATGCAATTCGATTACGAGGCTGAGTTTATCGTTTGTTTTGTTGATGAGGAGGCGGAATCGAACCTGAAAATTTGGTTGGTCGACACACCGGAGGAGAGCAAGTGGATCAACGAAAGCAAAAGGATGCTCCTAGAGAAAAAGAAGAAAAAATAAATTATACGTAATCCCATTTCTGTTAAAATGTCTGATGAGTTTCGCTATTCGCAACGGGGTGTTTCCGCATCCAAAGAGGATGTTCACGCTGCCATTAGTAATCTGGATAAAGGACTTTTCCCAAAGGCTTTCTGTAAAATAGTATCCGACACCCTTTCGGGTAGTGAGCAGCATTGCATTGTGATGCATGCTGACGGGGCTGGCACCAAATCATCGCTGGCCTATATGTACTGGAAGGAGACCGGCGATTTATCCGTGTGGCGTGGTATTGCCCAAGATGCCATTGTGATGAATATTGACGATTTGCTATGCGTTGGGATTACCGATAATATCCTGCTCTCATCAACCATCGGGCGCAATAAGAATCTTATTCCCGGTGAGGTTATCTCAGAGATTATTGGCGGAACCGAAGCCTTTTGCCAGAGGATGCGTGAGCATGGGGTCGATATTTGGCTTACCGGCGGCGAAACCGCCGATGTGGGTGACCTGGTTCGTACGGTTATAGTAGATTCAACCGTTACCGCCCGCATTAAGCGCTCCGATGTGATTGATAATGCCAATATTCGCGATGGGGATGTGATAGTGGGTTTAAGCTCGTTTGGCAAAGCAAGCTACGAGGATGAGTATAACGGCGGGATGGGGAGCAACGGGCTAACCTCGGCCCGTCATGATGTTTTTGCCAAGTACCTATCCCAAAAATATCCGGAGAGCTACGACTCTTTGGTGGATGAAAAGTTGGTTTATTCGGGTTCATACCGTCTTACTGACCCTGTAGAGGGATTGGATATTACAGCCGGGAAATTGGTGCTTAGCCCCACCCGAACCTATGCACCTGTTATCAAAGAGGTATTGGCCAACTACCGCTCGGTAATCCATGGAATGGTACACTGCTCGGGTGGTGCCCAAACCAAGGTGATGCACTTTGTGAACGACCTGTTGGTGGTTAAGGATAACCTATTCCCCGTTCCGCCACTGTTTGAGATGATTCAAAAGGAGTCGGGCACCTCATGGGAGGAGATGTATAAGGTGTTTAATATGGGGCACCGCTTTGAGATTTATGTTTACCCCGAGTTTGCCGATGATATTGTGGCCATAGCCCGTGAGTTTGGTGTAGATGCCCAAATTATAGGCTCATGCCACAAACGTGAAAAAGGGAATAAGCTGATCATTAAAAGTGATAAGGGAGAGTTTACCTACTAGCGCCCGAACCTTATGTTCTTTTCCTTAGGATAAAGCACGCTATTTGGGTTACGCTTTGTCCAATAGCCTAAACCTAATCCTTAGCACGCCCTCATTGTGGTTGTGTGATATAATCTTAAATTCTCCCACCTCTTTGCTGTTGGCAACATGGGGCCCAATGCATGCGCATGCATCATAGTTGCCCACCCGCACCACACGAATGGTCTCGGGAGCATCGGCAGGGAGTTTGCTTAGGTCGAGGAATTGGGATGCATCCGCTTTCAGTACCTGCTCTTCGGTAATGGGAAGGCCGGAATCAATAATTCTGTTTACTGTAGCTTCTACCTCATCCATTTGCTGCTGGGTGGGGGCGGTTTCCATCAAATAATCGCATTTCGATTTCTTACGCTCAATATGGCTGTTGTACGAGCGTCGGCATCCAAAAATCCGAACCATGGTTTGGTTTAGGATATGCTCTGCCGAGTGCATCCGTGGGTCATAATTCTTCTCGTTCATGGCAAATGTTTGAACGCTAAAGATAGGCAATTAAAGTTTAGGGTTTTGGGTGTGGTTAGCAACGCAGGGGTTTGCCATTGGTCTATTACAAGCAGGCTACGCCTGCAAGATTAAACCAAGAAGGAAATTTACGACTGAACCTCAGCCTCACCCGAACGGGGGTTGGCGCTTGTTTATATACGATGCTATTGTAAATTGTTCTTTGTTCTTTTCTATATGACTACCTCTTATATAGATTTTGCAATTTTTTAAAGATATGATTATTATTTTATCTTTAATCCATTCACATTCCAGCAAGAATAGCTCCCTAATCCACCCGAACAAATTGTAAAACACATGGTGTCGCCATAAATATATGACGGAGGATACAGATGTGAGTGTCCAGACCCACCGTATTCCGGATAACATAGATTTCCAATAGAATCAATTGTAAATTCACTTTTTTGAGTAAAAACATTATTATTAATTATGGCAATTGTATCACTCCCCCAATCAGCAATAATTTTATTATAGTGAAAGTCAGATTTTAAAACAAAACCAGAATAGAAATAGTTTGAATCCCTATAAATAACTATATAATACTGCAAACTATCAACCCATTTATAATTCGGATAGGAGTATTTTATATTAAAATCATATTTCCCAATATACTTATCACGATAGTCATATCCTTTATCTTCTTTTTTACACGAGGTAAAAAGAAAAATAAGGCATAAACATAATTTTAATACTGTTTTCATCCGTACAAAATTCTAATGTCATTAATATATAATAAGTTACGATCTTGACCTTAACACTCTTTAACGCTCGGATGGAACACCCATGGTTTGGCTGCGCCGAACTCGCAATCCCGAAGTCTCGGGAACGCTCGGTTGTTCATCGGTGTTTACCTTACGGTGAGCTCGCGAAGGGCGCTCGGTTGCGCAATTTGCATTACATGGGTGTTTCATATTTTTATTTATTTTATGAACGTTAACGTTCCCATGGGTGGGCACACTGGGGAGTTGGCAGCAGCATGCTTATCGCACGTAAAGCTTTTACTAAATTACCAAAAACTTCCTTATTCGCAGGTTGCCCCAGCGGACTTAACCACGTGGCAGATTTTTATTCGTCTGTTTTCGGTTTCAATCCTTTTTTCTTTGCTTCAGGTAAAAAGTTTTGTTGGGTTACAACCTTTTTTCCAGACTTAATTTCAAGTTGTTTTCTTGCATCTCCCGCTATCTTTCCTCCAGATTTCGCTGCTTTCTTATTCTGTTCAAATCCTTTCGGGTTGGTATTTATAACAATCTCTTTCGTAGATGCCTCTCCTAACATTGAAAAGATTAACTCAAGGTCAGTCATATGGTCTCTTAAATTTTGGCTTTTAAGTCCTTTCAACTCCTTATGTTGAGAAGGCGTTAGACCAAAAGTGGCCTTGGAGATTTCTGCAGTCAGAATTGAGTATTCAATTTGCTCTTTAATTCCATGATTTTTCCATTCTTCGGTCAGCTCTTCTCGAATGGCAATGCTTCGCATTCGCTTTTCTATCCAATCATCGGGATAACCTTTTAATTTGTATAGTTCACGCGTTCGCTGTGTGGCTAATTCAGGGTTTTCAATTTCATCAAGTCTGTCTGACCCAATTTGGGCTAACCAAAGTTTAAATGGTTCTGCTTTGGGTGATGGTATTGATTGAATGATTCTTAAAAGTCCCTTAGTATCTGATGCTTGCACTTTACGTCTTTTACCATCAGCAGCCTGCATTTCAACTAGGGTACAAATTGTACCCCAGTTCATTTTGAGCAGCTCATCACGGCGAAGCATTTTTTTAAGGTATTGCTTAACATCTGAACTGTCAGTCAATGCTTCAACTACATCTTGAACTGAAAAGTACCATTTACTCTCCTTTTCGTTCCAAATCGACCTTATTTTCTTGCTTTCAAAGAGTTTTATATTGCTCATGTTTCAATAGAATTTACTATAAAAATAATATAAATTGTTCTCGGTAAAGGCAATCGATTTTCTGTGGTTTCTAGAAAATTTGCTGGTAACGGGCCCGGGATTGGCGCTGTGAAGCCCGATGGGTTTTGCTTGCAAAACACA
>CAZKPD010000141.1:0-6507 GCA_964554585.1 uncultured Rikenellaceae bacterium | reverse complement strand
AAAGGAGGCAAAAAAGGCTAGGGAAAAATAGGCTTCTCCCCGCTCTGACCAAACCCTCGGATTCTAACCCAAGCCGGTAAACCTCTTGGGCAGAATCCTACGGGTTTAGCCATTCACGCCATCGCCGGCTCGCTCCCGATTAATCGGGATTTCCCTTGCCCACGCGCTGTGGGGCTTACGCCCCAGTTTGGTTTTTTGCCAACCTGCCAAAGGCAGGTAAATCTGCAAATTTGCCAATTCGCCGATTCGCTTATTTGTGAAGAGTAAAACGTTCTCCGAACTCTGAACCGAGAACTAAGCGACGCCCTGAGCGGTTCGGCAGGCTCACCATAGCACCTGTCGAAATGCCCTCGAAGCCAACCACAAAGCACACAAAGAAGCCGCAAAGTTCGCAACGAACAAGAAACAGTGAGGTTCTCAAGTGACGAATGGCTGCGTAACAAACTCTTACCTGTGAGTGAGAACGTATAAAACCCGCCCAATACAGGCGGGTTTCTAAGGGACCTAAGGTTATTAAATTAATTTCTCAAAATATTCAACAAGCAGATTCCAATCATCTAATGTAACAGAACGCTTTCTAATTTGTAATACTTTTTGTTTTTCAAACAGCAATATTGCGTTCTCGTTTTTCTTTACTTTAAAATCATTTATTGATGCAACTATTGGTTTTCTTTTAAAGAAGATTTGATAAAAAAAATGTACTTTAAATTCATTTCCATTTATCTCTATCATTTCCGGTTCATTTCGATTTAAATAAAATACGATTAAAAGACCTATAAAGACCATAAACATACTTAATGCATAAAGCGTTGTTAAATCAAATGGTAATAACAGAAAAAGCATTAAGCTCAAAGCAAAACCAGCAAGTATTACAACCCATGATGCTCGAATAAGAAAAAATGGTTTGAGTTTAATCGTGATTTTCATTGGTACAATAATTTTTACAAAGGTTATATATTTCGTTTATTTCATCAACTTACCTGAAAAAACGCTCCGCCTCTTTTATACTTTCCACCTTGCCCACATCAAGCGCATGGTTTGTGGTAGTGTCGTATCCCACAATGGAATTGTCTCTGCAAAGCTCAAGGTATGCGGGAATAATCGGGAAGGAACCCTTACGGTTCACCTTTTGAAAGAAAGCGGGATTAATCACATGAATGCCCGAAAAGGCATACTCGCTCAGCTCGTTATGGGGGTTCACCAGAATTTGCTCTCCGGTTTTCTTATTTATCCATCCTCCCAACCGCATTTGCCCATCAAAAAGCAGCTGCCTCGATGACGCTCTTTTGGCAACAGCCAGGGTGGCTAACGAGTTTTGTTGAACATGGAATTGGTACAATGCCGTCAGGTCCAAATCCGAAAGGATATCCACATTATGCACCAGAAAGGGCTCGCCATCCAAGAGGGGTTGGGCATGCAACATCCCGCCGCCCGTATCCAGCAGCTGATCCGACTCATCGGAGATAAGTATACGGGCACCGAAATCATTTTCTAAAAGAAAATCGGTCAACTGCTTGGCAAAATGGTGCACATTGACCACAATGGTGGTAAAACCAAAGGAGACCAACCGACGGATTACATGCTCAACAAGGGGTTTCCCGGCTATCTCAACTAGGGCTTTCGGCTTGCTGTGCGTCAATTCGCCCAACCTTGTTCCCAATCCCGCTGCCAGCACCATTGCTTTCATAGCTATCCCCTTTTCTCTATCTCCCTATGGGTTAAAGAAACCTTAACACTTTCGAACCTTTGGGCTACCTCTTGGGCAAATCGTTCGGCCATATAGACCGAGCGGTGCTGGCCACCGGTACAGCCAAAGGCTACCGACAGGTTTTTAAATCCTCGGCTCACATATCGCTCTATGGAGCGACTCACCATCTCCCACATCTCCGCATAAAACCGTTGCACCTCCTCCTCATTATCCAAAAAGGTAATCACCTCAGCATCTTTTCCTGTCTGCATTTTATACCTGTCAACCCGCCCGGGGTTGGGCAATGCACGGCAATCAAAAACAAAACCTCCGCCGTGTACAGGATGTTCTGCGGGATAGCCTTTTAGGAATGAGAAGCTCCAAACCTGAACCGTTAACCCATTAAACGGTTCCGCCGTTTGGGATACCGAATACTTGTGAGCAAGCCGGTCCAGCACCTCAAAAAGATGGGTGGCTTGTAGAAGCTGTGGATTAATCTGAGCGAGTAAAGGCAATACGTTGGCCGCTGCCAAAGGGATGCTCTGCAAAAAGTGGGCACGACGCTCAAAGAAACCGCGATACCCATACGCTCCCAGCGTTTGAATCACCCTAAAAAGGGCAAACAGCGGAAGGTAACGCTCCTGCTCCCCTAGGTTTATCTCAACTAAAGAGCTAAGCGTATCAAAATAGGTGTTCACCAACCGCTCCCGAATCTTTTGGGGCAGATTAGCACGTGCCTGATAGATAAACGATGCCAAATCGTAAAGCAACGGCCCACGCCTACCGCCCTGATAGTCGATAAAACAGGGATTGCCATTGGTTATCATCACATTGCGCGATTGGAAATCGCGGTAATGAAAATAGGTGTTGGACTGCGAGAGCAGAACCTTGGCAAAAGCCAAGAAATCGGTCTCCAGCTGCATCTCATTAAACGGAATACCCGAGGGCTTAAGAAAGCTATACTTAAAATAGCTGAAATCCCACATCACGCTCTGCATGTCGAATTCCGCTATGGGATAGCATTGCGAAAAATCCAACCCCTGCGCTCCCTGCACCTGCAGCTGAGCCAATTGGCTTATCGTTTTTTCTGCAATCCTAAGGGTTTCGTAACTTTCAGGATGGCTCCAATCGGTTTCTAAAAAAACATCAAAAAGGGTCTGATTACCCAAATCGTTGAGCAGATAGAACTGCTCATCATCAGCAATGGAGAGCACCTGAGGAACCGAAAAGCCCTTTGATAAAAAATGGGTTGTGAGATAAAAAAACGCCCTATTCTCCTGTACATTCGGATTGTATGTGCCTATTGCAGTTGCACCATCGCCCGCAAGCCTATAGTAACGCCTATCGGAACCTCCCTGTGGCAAAGGGGTAACGCTTTGGGCATCAATCCTAAAATGGCGCTTGAAAAGTGCCTTTATCTGGTTGTCAATGGTCGAAATCATAGCCTAAAGATAGAATAAAAGTAGCGCATCATTCCTATGGGTCGTCTAAAAAAGTATGGCGAAAGCCGAAGTGGGCATAACCCATTAATTTTTTGTACATTTGAATCTCAATTAACATTCTATACCCATCTCCATGAGCAGTAAATCAGATAACGCCCTCTCGCTTTTTACCAGCGGATACAACTGCGCCCAGTCCATTCTGGTCTCCTTTGCCGAAGACGCAGGCATTGATGCACCCATGGCCTTTCGAATTGCCTCAGGTTTAGGTGGAGGAATTGGTCACACCCACAATATTTGTGGCGCCATAAATGCGGGTGCAATTATACTGGGCATGCGTTTTGGCAGGTATGCCAACCAAAACGTTACAGGGAAAGATACGGTTGCCAAATTGGTAGGCCAATTTGTTGCCGAGTGCCATAAGGAGCTTGGTGCAACCCAGTGCGATGAATTGCTGCTCAAAGATATAGCGGATGTGGAAGAGAGAAAAAAGAAGGGATTAAAACCCAAAATTTGCAACGATGCAATTATCAAAACCTCCGCTATTCTGGAGCGTTTCTTGGAAACCGAACTCAATTTTTAGCCCATTGTTACTGTAGGAGTTTTGACCGGGATACCCCCTCTATCGGCAAGTTTACCCTTCTTATTCCGGCGATTATTGGGCTAATGAAAATTGCAAAATATGTCAACCCTCTCCCACTAAAATTTCAAGCACTATAAATGTCCATTTTTTTTTATATTTTTGTAACCTTGAAAAATTATCACTTAAAACAGATAGTAAACCATTAATATTCACCATTTAAAATTACGTAAGATGTCAAATGTAAAACGCGTTTATTTTTTCGGTAACAAAGAAGCCGACGGCAACGGTTCCATGAAGGAGCTGCTTGGTGGCAAAGGTGCCAACCTGGCCGAAATGAACCTTATCGGAATCCCTGTTCCCGCAGGTTTTACCATTACCACCGATGTTTGTAATGATTACTATAAACTAGGACAAGATAAAACCGTAGAGCTGATTAAAGCCGAAGTTGAGGTTGCCATGAAGAAGATTGAGGGCATTATGGGTACTCAGTTTGGCAGCAAAGACAACCCTTTGCTTATGTCGGTTCGTTCCGGTGCCCGCGCTTCCATGCCCGGCATGATGGACACCATTCTCAACCTTGGGCTTAACGACCAAGCGGTTGAAGGCCTTTCGAAAAAGACGAACAATCCTCGCTTTGCTTGGGACAGCTACCGTCGTTTTATTCAGATGTATGGTGATGTGGTTCTGGGGATGAAACCCGAATCAAAAGAGGATCACGACCCCTTTGAGGTGATTATTGACGAGATGAAGAAGGAGAAAAAGGTAACGAACGATACCGAGTTTACCGTTGATCATCTTAAGGAAATGGTAACCCGCTTTAAGAAAGCGGTAAAAGAACAAACCGGCAAAAATTTTCCCGAAAGTGCTTGGGAGCAGCTATGGGGTTCGGTTATGGCCGTATTCAACAGCTGGATGAATGACCGTGCGGTTTACTACCGTAAGCTCAATAAGATACCTGCCGAATGGGGTACTGCAGTTAACGTTCAAGCTATGGTGTTTGGGAATATGGGCGACAATTCTGCTACAGGGGTAGCCTTTACCCGCGATTCGGGTAACGGTGAGAACCTATTCAACGGCGAGTACCTTGTAAATGCACAGGGCGAAGACGTAGTAGCCGGTATTCGTACCCCCATGGAGATTACCATAGAGGGATCGAAGCGTTGGGCTAAGCTGCAAAACATTACCGAAGCAGAAAGAAAAGCCAATTTTGCTTCGTTGGAAGAGGTTATGCCTGCTGCCTATAAGGAGCTATTTGATATTCAGAAACACCTAGAAGTTCACTATAAGGATATGCAGGATATCGAGTTTACCATTCAGGATGGTAAACTGTGGATGCTGCAGACCCGTAGCGGAAAGCGTACCGGATCGGCTATGGTAAAAATTGCCATGGATATGCTGTCCGAAGGGTTAATTAACGAGAAAGAGGCCATTCTTCGCGTTGACCCTGAAAGGTTGAACGAGCTGCTACACCCCGTTTTTGAGGCTAAAGCATTAGCCAATGCTAAGGAATTGGCCAAGGGACTACCCGCCTCTCCCGGTGCTGCCTCGGGTCAAATCGTATTCTTTGCCGATGATGCCGAGAAATGGGCAGAGCAAAAGAAAGAGACCATTCTGGTTCGCATTGAGACCTCGCCCGAAGACCTTAAGGGGATGAACGCGGCAAACGGTATTCTTACCGCCCGTGGCGGTATGACCTCCCACGCTGCCGTTGTGGCTCGCGGAATGGGTAAATGCTGTGTTTCCGGTGCAGGAACCATTCAGGTTGACTACAGAAAGCGCACCATGACCATTGGTAAAACCACATTCAAAGAGGGCGATTGGATTTCGCTAAACGGAACCACCGGACAAGTACTTGAGGGTAAAGTTGGAACCGCAATGCCCGAGCTAAGCGGTGATTTTGCCAAATTGATGGATTTAGCCCAGAAATACACCCGCATGAGCGTTCGTACCAACGCCGACTCACCACACGACAGTAAGGTGGCTCGCGACTTTGGTGCAGTGGGTATTGGCCTGTGCCGTACCGAGCACATGTTCTTTGAGGGCGACAGAATTAAAGCCATGCGCGAAATGATCCTGTCTAACGATGAGGCAGGTCGCAGAAAAGCGCTCAACAAGCTGCTCCCCATGCAAAGGGCAGACTTTGAGGGTATTTTTGAGGCCATGCATGACCTACCCGTTACCGTTCGTTTGCTTGACCCACCCCTACACGAGTTTGTTCCCCATGAGGAGAAAAATCAAAAGGAAATGGCCAAGGAGATGGGCATTAGCGTAGCAGACATAAAGGCTAAGGTTGATTCGTTGCACGAGTTTAACCCCATGCTGGGACATCGTGGTTGCCGTTTGGGTATTACCTATCCCGAGATTACCGAGATGCAAACCCGCGCCATTATTGAGGCTGCTCTTAACCTAAAGAAAAAGGGTGTAAAAACCTTCCCCGAGATTATGGTTCCGCTTATTGGCGATGTAACCGAGTTTAAGAATCAGGAAGAAATTATCCGCAAAACAGCAGAAACCGTTTTCGCTGAGCGCAACGATCGCATTGAGTATATGGTAGGAACCATGATTGAGGTACCCCGTGCTGCCCTTACCGCCGACAAGGTGGCAGAGCATGCCGAGTTCTTCAGCTTTGGTACCAACGACCTAACCCAAATGACCATGGGCTTTAGCCGCGATGATGCCGGTAAATTCTTGCCCGATTATATGGATAGAGGAATTTTAAAGGAAGATCCATTCCAAATCCTTGATCAAACCGGTGTTGGCCAGCTGGTTCAGATGGGTGTAGAGCGTGGACGCTCAAC
>CAZKPD010000140.1:0-6684 GCA_964554585.1 uncultured Rikenellaceae bacterium | reverse complement strand
TTCCATTTTCTTCATATGTTCCTGTATCTTCTGTAGGGGTGCCGGTGATGGCGCCGGTTGTTTCATCAAAAGTTAATCCTGCCGGCAGATCGGTGGTCTTAGTTAGTACAAATTTGCACGCGTTTTCTGTGGGAAAGGCCTTAATATGCCCTTCTGAGCTGTATGCCCTATCTACCTCACCCATTGGTAATAAGTGACTCTCCATAGTGAACATAGGGGAGCTTACTACATTTAGGGTAACGGGGGCTGAGGCTTCGCCGTAGTCATTACTTGCATGTATGGTAAAGCTGTATTCTCCCTTGGGAGTACCTGTTGTTACGATATCACCGATATTTCCGAAGGCATCATTAACCATATCCACTGATACGCCTGTAGGCACTGATCCTGTCAGCCAATAAGTGATACCCGCTTCATACTTCCCTTCTAACAGAGGGTTGGGGATTCTATAGTTTTTATTTTGCGGAATGTTTTCGGTGATGGAATCGGGGTACTTGGGTGCTCCGTGAACCTTGATAGAAAGCTCCTTAGTGGCAGGCGGCTCTCCGCTTACCTGTGCCTTAACAGTAAAGTAGTAAAGGCCGCTTTCTTCAGGCTGGCCACTGATTAGACCCTCTGTCATACTTAGGCTGAGGCCTTTTGGCAAGGCACCCGCCGCCACGGACCAGGTGACATCTCCTCCCCCTGTATACACAAGATTTGCCTCGTAATTAGCGGTATTTGTAGCGCAATCGGGCAAGCTGTCTGTGCTAATAGCGCCTGCTTTTGATACAATGAGCCTGATGACCTTGGTATCTTTGCCATATTCATTTTTTGCAGTGGCTGTAACCGGGAAAACCCCTGCTTCAGTGGGCGTTCCTGTAAAACCCTGGGTACGGGTGTAGCGAAGGCCTTGCGGTAGTGTTCCCGTAAATTCCCATCTGTCAGCTTCGCCCCCTGTATTCTTAGGCAGGACATAGCCATCAATTTTTACCCCTTCTTTAAAATGAAGCTCGTTTTCGGCTATGGTTGGTTTATTATAAAGTCCAACGTAGTTCCCTATGCCGGCATTGCTCTTTTGACCGTATTCATTGGTGACTTGACAGGTGAAGTAGTAGTAGTCGGCAGTGCTTTTTGAGAAGGTGTAGGTCTTGCCTTCGCCTACTTTTGTTTTTCCGCCCTCGTAAGAGAACCACTCATATTTTGTAATCGGCATATTAGCATTGGCGGTCAGGGTAACCTCTTCATTTAAGTCCGCATATTTTTTGCTTGTGGTGATCTCTACCACAGCCGAAGCTTGGGGTATATCTTGTACATCAAAAGTGAAATATTGACCCGCGCTATTTATTTCTTTTTTGTTAAGGTATTCCGTTACCACATAAAAATAATCTGTCCTTGCCACCTCAGAAGAGTCGGCATAAAACTCGTCCTCCAGACCCATGCTTTCCCCCAAAACAGGGTTCTCTAAGTCTGTTGTTTTATATACCTTATGGCCAAGCCTTGCAGGTCTGCCAAGGCCTATATCGGTAAAATAGGGTTCGGCAGTTGCTGTGATTTTATATTGTGCATGTAGTGCCACAGTGTGGTGGCCATACAATTTTTCCGGAGACAAGGTCAGCTTTGGATATCCGGGAGTAACCTCCAGACATTCTTTTGCTTTGTTAAGATTATTAAAGCCGTCAATGCTTTCAATGCTTTTGCCGTCAAGCTTATAGCTTTGGGCATTTATGTTTAGGTAAGAAGGGTAAATCCAAAGAGACCCCTGCTGATAACGTACTTTTTTTTGTGGACCATCCCCCATACCAAACCCCCCGCCTGAGGCTACACCCGTTAGCACAAGTCTTCTTCGGTTATCAAAGCTGCCACCGTTTATGGTAATAGAGGAGGGTTCATCCCGGGTTTCAAAGCAGTGCCCGCCACCCTTAGTTATAAAGGTTCCTCCGTTTATGATATATTCTGATCCTTCTCTTTTGCTGACTAAAAGAGTGTTGCCGTAAGATACCAGCTGTCCGTCATTAATAATCACTTTCCCGCCATCATTAATGATAGCCTTGCCATCAAGAATTCTATGAGCCCAGCCATGATAGGTAAATAGGCTACCACCACTACTTCGGAAATCCCGACTATCGAATGCCCAAACTTTTTTTTGTCTTCCTGCCTTATAGCTGCCGCCGTCTATAACGAGGGTGCCGCCGGGTTCTACAAAGAATATATTGGCATCATCAAATCTCTCTTGATCATCTCCCAGCATGTAACCATCGCTAACTATAGAACCTTTGCCACGGGAGTCTAACATATGCAAGGTGGCACCGGCTTCGACAGTAAATAGCCGGACTGGGAAATTTAACTGGAAGAGGAGGTTCTGGCTGAAATGTTTCACTTTATTAATATATTCGATGGTATGCCCATTCAAATCAAGAGACTTAGTACCATGAACCAATAAGTCTTCCGGTGGAGAAGGCGTATAACCGGGGCGTTTTCCACTGTACTCATATTCAAATGTGATATCTTTTGTCAGTTTGATTGTAATGCCGCTATTGCTTGAAAAAAGAGCATTGCTCAGTTGGTCCCAGGTGGAAACTTCTAATATTTGGGGTTCATCCGCCGCATATACCGGCAAGCCCGTCATGGGCAGCATACCCAGTATCATGGCTATTGCCAAGAGCAGGGATAAGATTTTCTTTTTTGCTTTCATATTTTTCATTCCTCCTATATCAATCTTTTTCATAACTTTACCCTTCTCACAGGGTATCCATCAGTGCCGCTAAAAAGCTGGCACTTGTTGACCCGTAGATAAATTGGTCGATGAGGCCGTCTCTTTTTGCCTGCTTAACCTCCTTTGCCGTATTTTTTTCTGAATTTTCGTCTACTAAAAGGACGATTTTTATATCAGGGTCTTCCCCTTTTACTTGATCTCGGATTATAAGCCGCTCTTTTAATAGCCAGGGGGTGTAGCCGGTAACCTCCATTAAAAGAGCAGTGGCTGCAGTTAGCCTGCATTCCTTTGCCACATCAGCGGGTTTTTCCACAGTGGTGACAATAACACTGCCTTCAGCCTGCAGGGCCCGCTCTATGGCCTCTCCAAAGACAAAGTTTTGCATATTAATAACAAGCCTTTGCAAATGCATCCCTCCTTTCTTATACAAATTCCGGTCCGACTTTTAAGTGTAGGATTTAATTTAAGCTTTTTTGTCTCTGTCATATTTGTTTTTATCTTCTTATCTGCCATTATAGAGATAATAAAAATAAAAACCCCCTCCAAATGGAGGGGGAAAGAGCAAAAACTTTAATTATTTCCCATGTTTTTCTAATGCTCCGGCAAAATCAGCTTGGTTCTTGCCACCATAACCGCCAGCTCAGCTATAGACTTGGCCCCTGTTTTTTCCTTGAGATTTTTAATATGCCATTTGGCTGTAGAGTATTCTATTGCCATAAGGGAGGCAATTTCTCCTATGCCCTTGCCTTTAACGATGTAGTAGAGAACTTCCACTTCCTTCTTGGTGAATTCAGTGCTTTTTGCCAGGCCAACATCTACCGTGGGAACATCATCAGGATAGACAGACTCTCCTGCCATGGTTTTGTCCATCACCTCCAAAAGCCTCCGGGTGCCAACCTCCTTGTACCAAAAACTATCCGCCCCTGCATCTCTTGCTTTTTCTATAAATCGGTAGTCCGGTGCGGAGGTTACCATGATAATTTTAATATGAGGGTAATTTTTCTTAATCTTTTTGGCGGCTTCGATTCCGCTTTCGTTATTGGCAGTGCAAATATCCATAAGGATAAGCTCCACCCCGGCTTGGAGGCAGTAGATCTCTGCGTTGGCAGCGCTTTTAATAGCCCCTGCCAGCTTATAGCGAGAAGATGCAGCTATATAGTGGGAAAAAAGTTCTTGTATCATCCGTTCATCATCTACAATCAAAACCTTAATCATAAGACTTGGCCTCCTTCCTTAAGAACATTTACAATGAGAGTAAATTCCGGTAGGCAAGCTATGGTCATAGTGCCTCCGGCTCTTTCTATCCGGGTGCGCAAGGAGGAAAGACCGCCACCCTCTGTAAATTCTCCTTTTGGCAAATCCCCGTTATTGGTTATAGTAGCTATGGCCCTGGTATCGTCTTCTTCTATTTTTACAAAGAGTTGGTCCCCCCTACCGTGGCGAATAGCATTGGTAAGGGCCTCCCTTATGGCGCAGATAATCAGGTATGAGGGGAGGGGACCCCTTGGCAGGTGACCTGTCAGTATAATCTTAGCTCCTACAATAGCGGCAGCTTCTAAAAGCTCTTGGTAGGGATCAGTCTTGCCTTCCCGGCAAATACCGTTTTTAAGAAGGGCTAAAGTTTTTTGCCAGAGGGGCAAAAGTTCTTCTTTTTGTTTTTCCCGGCAGCCCTCTAAATAGTATTTTCTGGTGGATAATACACAGCTGCCAACCTCATTATGGACCCGCATTTTCATGGAGAGGAGTTCTTCTTCCTTCATGATAGCTGCTATATTTTTGTTAATGGTCTCCATACGAGCCGACATTTCAGCTAGTTTTGTATTCTTCTCTTTCAATTCTTTTGTCTTTTCATAAAGGGCTGTCCCATTGACGGCTAAAAATTGTATATAGGACCTGCCTTCATCATCCTTTACAAGTTTTTCTGTAAAGTGCCAGGCACCTTCCCCCGGAAGGAGGATAAAATCTCCATCCCTTTTAGCCCCGCCGGATTTGGGCAGATCTTTTAGCGCCTCACGGAGGTCAGACATACTTTGCAAGTCTCTTCCTGTTAAGGCAAAGACAAGGCGATGCATTTGGTAATTGCATAAGACCAAAATGTCCTTTTCCGTAAAGAAACATAAACCACTGGGCAAATGGTCAAAAGCTTTTTTAATAGAGCCTTTTAATGACTTCCTTTTAAATAATTTCATGGTTGCGCCTCCCGAGAAGGCTTATAGTTAAGGCACCATTCACCTTCTCCTTCCTTTTCTATAATAAGGCAAGCTATATCAAAATCCGGCAAGGCCTTTTGGCTTGAGAGCCGCATAATCATAAGGGGTAGACCCTTCTCTTTTGTGATAATTACAAATAGGAAGGATAATGTCTCCAATACTTCCTCTACTATCTTTTGAAATACATCATAAAGGTCTGTTAAGACGGCAAATTCCATCTCTCCTTCAAAGTCAATCTCATATTCACAGGAGATGCCAAAGAGGTCAAGGTTTTGCATGGACTCCCTAAGGCAGTGGCCAAGCTCGGAAACAGGAAGTGCCTCTCGGTTTTCCGAAAGAAAAACTAAATTATTTCGCCGCTTGATATAGGCACCAAGGAGGGTGATTTTAGACAGCAAATAACTTTCTTTTTCTTTATCCCTAACTTGGGCAAAGTTTTCTACCAGGCTCTCCAATGATTCTACTTGCTCTCTTGTCTGATAGAGCATTAGATTATAGAGGCGGTTTTGTTCTTCTAATTGGCTTAGGCGGCCTTTTGTTTTGTACTCTTCTGCAAGGGCAGTATTTTCACCCTGTAGGAATTCGTTGGTATCCGCTAATCTTTCCAAGGTCTCATTAAGCTCTCTTATATCCTCCTGCCAAATCACATGGCCCCCGGCAATAGGTGACCCCGAAAGCCTTATGCCACCCTCTAATAAAAGAGGCGAGATTTCCGTTTGCTTCAAAACGGAGGCGGGGAGACTTAAGGCCCCTTGGGAGGATACATATGTATAATAATCCTCATCTGTAATTCTGGCTCCAATGGTGGAGACATGGAAGAGGTCCTTGTAATGGGTGTTGGACTGGATAAGGCCTACATGGATACAGGCCTGTAAAACGGCCGTAATCAAAAGACACATGGTAACCGTTAAATCCGACAAATAGGTTTTTATGAAATTGAAATCCAATGCATAAAGGACAGTGTAAATAATAATCAAGGCAAAAGGGATGAGGGGAAGCCACAGCATCTTTTTGCTTCTTTTTATACGGCATTTCATCATCATCATAAAGAGTGTCCCGGCGGAGAGGGCAAATGCCCATACCGCTATTAGCCGGTAGCCCAGTTCCCGCTTATAATGGAGGGCAAGAGGAATAGATGACGCTTGAGGGATAGCCTTTGGGAAAGAAAACACCAGCTGGTGCAGGTCGTTTGTTAAAACCAGACCAAAGAGCAAGAGGGAAGGTATCCCTAGAAGGCAGATAGTCCAAGGTGTCCGATAGGATTCCGGCTTTCCCAAACCGACTGCGGTAAAAAGGCTAAAAGTCGGAATGAACAATATAGGCAGGTAGTAGAGATACCACAAAAAATGGGAGACGTTGGAGTGCTCTGATACAAATAAGAATCTCACCGTCCTCACCGTCATCCAAAAGAGAATCAGGCCTGCAATGGATAACAGGTAAAAGCGAACTTGGGGCTGTATAATCCGCCGATTAACAGAGATTCCAAAAGCCGCAAAAATACCCATGTAGATAAGGGCCCGAAGAAGAGATGCCGCATTATCCAAGGGGGGGGGCGATTTCCCATACATAGCGGAGCGACCAGGCGAGACTAATCAGTAGGGCAAGGATAGTCGCCCTGAAGATGGTGGTTTTATTTAGTTTTTCCATGATGCTACCCTCCCTTTATTTGTTTGTCATCTCTTTTGTTTTATTCTATTTATCTCCCTTTGCAATATTATTTTTTAGGTTAATAATGTCGCCGATATCAACATTTAAAGCAGTTGATATTTTTACAAGTGCATC
>CAZKPD010000139.1:0-6690 GCA_964554585.1 uncultured Rikenellaceae bacterium | reverse complement strand
TTGCGATAGATCCGAAAAGTTCGTACCTAAGCGTGCATCTCGATAGGGAGGCATACGAAAGGATAAACCAGGCAGAATACATTGAGCTTAAGTATCGTCTGCTAACAGGTGATGGTGGGCATACCAATGTCAAAGTGTTGGCTACCAATACCATGAAACTGGAGATGAGTTTAATCCTATCGGGAACCGTGACAGTTAATCCCATTGACATTCAACCCACAAAATAGTTGAGCTGTGAGACGAATACTGATTACATTTAGTATAGCCATTGCCTTAGCAGCTAACAGCGCAGTGATGGCCCAATCAGAGTTGACCTTGCCATACTTTAGTAATGTGTTCCAGTCAACCTATCTGAACCCTACGTTAAAATCTAGCTTTACGGTAAGTATTGGTTTACCCGGAGCATATGTGCAGGGAATCCACAATGGATTTGCACCCAAAGATTTTTTGAATTTTG
Source organism: uncultured Rikenellaceae bacterium (assembly GCA_964554585.1). Taxonomy (GTDB): domain Bacteria; phylum Bacteroidota; class Bacteroidia; order Bacteroidales; family Tenuifilaceae; genus Perlabentimonas. The sequence goes on along the minus strand of CAZKPD010000139.1, from coordinate 6,233 downwards.
AGAATGGTGAGCTGCATGTTACCCCTTCGGGGATTATCAATCAGCTGGCTGATAAGAATATGATCTTTGCCAATGCGGATGTGGATATCTTTCACCTCAGGCTTAGGGTTTACAACTGGGATTACTGGGTTGGCGTTAGGCAAAGGCACAATGCAACCCTGTACTATCCAAAAGCCATGTTTGAGTTGCCCTACTATGGCAACGGGCATTTCATTGGTGAGGCAATAGACTTGAGTGATTTGAGCATTAACGCTTCCCTGTTTCAAGAGTATACATTTGGTGCATCCACAGAGCTGAACGATTGGATATTCGGGGGGCGAATTAGCTTTTTGTCGGGGTTAGTAAATGTGCATTTAGATCCGCAGAGCTTAAAGGTGAATATTGATGATGATATGTATGGGCATACCCTTATGGCCAATGCTGTAATGCAAACCTCCGGAGTTTACTCCATTATGAATGATAGCATAACAGGCTTTGAAACAGCCAGAGGGATTGTAGATTACTTAACGCGTTTCCGCAACCCAGGCATGGCTCTCTCCTTGGGTGCTACCTATAAGTTTGATGAACGGACTACATTTAGCTTTGCCGTAAACGACCTGGGTTTTATTAATTGGAGTGATGACGTGGCCAATTACAGGTTAAAAGAGGAGATAGCGTTCAATGGGTTTAACATACTGGGTGATTTTCTTACCGGTAGGGAGATGGATACGGAGGTGATAGGAGAAGAGCTTACGGAAGAGTTGGAAAAATTATTGCCCGATTTCAGCGATCCGTCCGATAGCATATCATACACCCGATGGCTAGCACCATCATTCTATCTATCGGCAAACTATCAGCTGGCCAGGAATACCCATTTTGGGCTGCAGGTGCATGGCGTAATCAACCAAAAATTCTATCCATCCATCTCCCTGGGGATTACTCAAGGGCTTGGCAGGGCGTTTGAGGTTGCCCTAATCGGTTCGCATAACCAGCGCTCCATGGCCAATGTGGGCTTTGGGTTTGTGATTAAGCCCGGGCCGTTTCAGATTTACATGATTGCTGATAATATTTATTCTCTGGTTGTAGATCCGCTTACGCTAAGCAATCTAAATCTAAGGTTTGGGGTCAACCTAGTATTTGGTCGAATCAAAACAGAAAAACAATTACCCTTTAGATAATCATTCGATAGGATAATCGGAAAAAATGTTACCTATGAAAACAAAACATACGTATACAACTCTCGCATTTTTGTTCATCCTTTTCTCGAACGTGTGGGTTTTAAAAGCGCAAACCTCCTTTGAACCTCAAAACCTTGGTTCGGCAGTTAACTCAGAGTATGCAGAGATTAACCCTATCATCTCGTACGACGGGAAAGTGCTGTTTTTTAGTAGGGTTAACCACCCGGAGAACCGTTTTGGGGCAGATAATAGCCAGGATATATGGAGCTCAACGCTCCAAGATGACGGAACGTGGTCGCAAGCCACCCGACTGCCCAATGAGGTGAATATTGGGCGCTTCAATGCGATCCTCTCTGCTTTGGATGATGGGAAATCGTACCTTATTTTGGGTAGGTATAATAAGAATGCCAGCCGCTGGCTTACCCCTGGGCTATCCATTGTTCAGCAGCTTAACCCGTACCAGTGGAGCAAGCCCGAGCGGATTGTTGTAAAAGGATTTGAGCGAATGAACAAAGGGGGGCTTATGAATGCCTACATGACACCCGATAGAGAGGTACTATTCTTGGCTTTTACCGAATCGCCTAACGGGAAACGATTATCTCTTTACGTATCAACCCGCAAAAAGGAGAATGTTTACTCCAAACCTAAGGCTCTAAAAGGTGGACCCCAACATGGGAAAAAGGCGAGAACTATGGAGTCTCCTTTTCTATCGGCAGATAAAAAGAGGCTATACTTTAGCGCCGATTATGGAGAAGGGTATCGGAATTATGATGTTTATTATGCCCGAAGAACTGATAATACCTATCGGAACTGGACATCGCCAGAAAAAATTACGGATACCATTAACACCCCCAATTGGGAGTCGTACTTTAAGTTGAATCCCAAAGAGAGTTGGGCCTACTACAGCTCCATTACGAACTCATTGGGGAAATCGGATATTTTTAGGGTAAAAATTTTTGAGGAGTTTCCCTATCTAAGGCTAACCGGGCTTATTTTGAATCAAACCGATCAGAGCTTAATGCTTGATGAAAATGGGTATAAGGTTTTAGTAAACGATGAAGAATCAGCTGATATGCGCCTCGATAAGGCTTCGGCATCCTATGAAATTCTTTTGCCTTTAGGGCACAAATACACCCTATCTCCTCAAATGGAGAACTGGAATGGCCTCTCAACCGATATTGATTTAACCGCTGTGCGTGAATACTCTGAAGCGGATATTAACCTCTATTTTTCGGCAATACCGTTTGTTCAAATTCGCGGACAGGTAGTTGATACCCGTACTGAGCAGCCCATTCCCATGTCGATGAAACCCACTGTGCTTATCAATGGAATGGTTTCCGATTCCATAGTTTTCGATCGATTCTCCGGAGCTTTCCAGGCAGTCCTTCCCTTGGGCGAACACTATACCTTTACGGCAAAAGTAGATAATTATACCAGCCAGCTGGTTGAGGTTGATGTTACCGAAGAGACTTCATTTGTGGAGAAGAATATCAACATTTTCGTTACCTCTTACCCATGGGTGAAACTGCAAGGTCGTTTGTTGGATAATAGTTCACTTACCCCCATTGGGCTCGATGCATCACCCAAGCTGTTAATCAACGGTGTGGTGGCCGATACCGTTCAGATAGACCCCATCACTGCAAACTATACGCTAAGACTGCCCTATGGGCATAATTATGTTTTGGCTGTGCAGGCAAAGAGCTATAAAACTCTTGACAATCCGGTTGATTTAACGGGTTATAATTCATATGCTGCATTAAACCAAAATGTATTTGCCGAGCGCGAAGATGCCAATGTGGTAACGCTGAACGGTAAAATTATTAACACCAAAACAGGTAAACAGCTAGAAGAGGGGTACGAAGTGAAGATGAGGGTTAACGGTGTAGAGTCTGGAGCATTTAGCTATGAAGAGAAGAGTGCATCCTATACCCTTAAGCTACCCATAGGGTTTAACTACGACCTTACGCCCAGTGTAATTAACTTTTACAATAGGTTTGAGCCGGTTGACCTAACCAATGCTACCCCCATGAGTAAGGTGGTGCGTAATTTCTATGTTACTCCCATTGAGGTGGGGCAGTCGGTAGATATCGAAAATATCTATTTTGAGACCGGGAAATCGGCGCTTAAGCCCGAATCGTTCCGATCGCTCAACGCCTTGGTTGAGTTCCTAAACGAGTACCAAAATGTTAGGGTTGAGATTGGTGGACACACTGACGATACGGGTTCTTTGGCGGTGAATGAGCGCATATCCGATGAGCGCGCTCTTGCAGTGGCTGAGTACGTTATTCTTCAGGGAGTGCCGGCTCATAGGGTAGTATCGAAGGGGTATGGCCCATCCAAGCCCAAAGCCAGCAATCGTACAGCCGATGGCAGAGCTCAAAATCGTCGGGTTGACTTTACCATAATTGGGATATAGAATTTTTTGACATGCAAAAGAGGGTGTCTTGAATAGCCGAGACACCCTCTTTTATTTCTATATCCTAAAGAAAAGCTAAGGAATATTGCAGTAGCTAACCTCTCCTGTGTTATCTGCAATCATATACACAACGCTATTGGGATCATGCGTTAAATGGCCTATTAGGCTAATCTCTGTGGCTGAAATGCTTACTACCCGATCGATGGAGTAGGGTTGTGATAAAGGTATTAGAAGTGTTTTTTCTAGTTTTCCATTGGAGGCATCAATAATAGAGATGGAGAGCGCTGATGATCCATTCGGCGATGTGGGTCGGCTATTTATAAAGACTAAAAGTTTTGTATCGGCTTTGATAATATCCACCAGATTGCCTGTAACAGGAATTAGGGCGCCCCAAAGGATGTTTACGGCAGAATCAAGTTGGGATATGGCAATGCTGTTGAATATGCCCTCCAACCCTTTGGCGGGTTCCCCAAAGCCTAGCAGTGAATTTTGTGTAATCTCATCAAAATGCATGAAACAAGGAAAAAGAGCTACGCCCAAGGGTTTCTTCTGAACAATATTACCCTTAGCATTCAGTCTAACATACGTGTTGGCGTAATATAAATCGGTTGGAGCCGAAACTATGGCAACACAGCCTTCGTCGAATCCCTGTATTCGGGTGACAAAATCGCCATCGGTGATATTGGGTATCCCTACCTCTTTAATCCATTCTACTGTTTTTCTGTTGCTGATTTTTGCAATAGTTGCTGCAGGCCGATTTCCATTTAGCTTGTAACCTCCCGCATAGATTGGCGCTTCTTTGGCGTATGCTATACCATGAGAAGCATAGGGTTTTAGCTCTCCCTTCTCCGGTTTGGCCGGTTGAGGGTAAAGAGGAATCTGGATTGCTCCTTCGGTATAGCCATTCTCACGTTCTGCTTGTTTCTTATTATTCAGGTAGGCTTGTAGGTTTGAAAAATTTTGATGCATCAAATCATCTACCAATACGCGTTCGTTGGCAATAAATTGGCTAAAACCTTCGGTTCCGTTATAGTATTCATCAAAATAGGTTTTATGGTTTAGCATCCTATCGGGGGTAACAGCCGATTCTAATTGGTTTAGCTTTGTGCGTAACTGCTGATGATCTTGGGCCAAACGGTAGTAATACCTGTATTTCCTGCTTACACTTTCCGAGACGGAATCGGTGGGGTTGTTCAGCTCCGATTTGCTGCTAATGAGCAAGGATTGATACCCATTTAAATACTCCAACAGATCACTTACAATGGAATTGATATCGTATTTTTCCAATTGCAGCAGGAACTCGTCAGCAAAGGGTCTATTCACTACATCGGATGTAAGCGTATCGACCAGAGCAATTTGTTCCCTATTTTTTATAAACTCTTCATGGATTCTGTCAATCTCTTTGCGAAGGGGTACAATCTCGCTTTGGTAGGTGCTTTTAAACTCACTTATCCATGTTTTGTAATCCCATACGGAGAAATAGTTATCCAAAAAGTCGCTGTTGGTAAGCCCGTCCAGCCTAAAAGTTTCAATGGGTTTTAGGGTAAACTGCTGGTTATAGCTACCAATGGGAAAACGCCGGATAAGCTCTTGATACAGCTTAAAGGTTTCGATACTTCCAACAAATTGGAGGTTTAAGGAGTCGAGCAGCTCAAGCATTTCATTGTTGGCCCTAAGTAGGGTTTCGTTAATGGTTTTATGATGAGTACTAATCTCCTTAAAAATTTGAACGCAGCTATTATAGTAGGTTTTTGATTGTTCTAGCGTGTTATAGATGAGTGTAAGGGTGTCTCTAAAGCTAAAGCAGTATTGCAGTTTACGCTTTTGGTACTCCATTACATCGGTGTCGCTTAACTTCTTTTTTGAGCTGGTTATGAGATTTTCATAGAATTTATCGTTTTTCCTAAGATCCTTCTCCTTAAAATAGAAGTCAAAAAGGTTGTAGAACAGGATGGCATTATTGTTCCAATGGTTTGCCTGCTCAATATCCCTAAGCAAATCTAACCCTTTGAGCTGCTGCTCGCATGCGTATCCCAGCTGTAGGTAAACGTTTGGAAAAGTGGGGTTCTCTTTTTGGTATTCGAACAGCTGGTTGTAGGCTTGTCCCGATGTTAGCGAGGGCAGTTTGGCATACAAATCTTCATATTTTATGGTTTGAGCCATAACGGGCGAACCCAATACCATCAGGGTAAAGGTGACTATGATCAGGTGAAAGAGGTTTGTTCTATGCATACGCTTACATCTCATCTAAGTCCATTACCTCTATAATGCTAAACTCTACCCGACGGTTTAGAGCCCTATTCTCTTCGGTATCGTTAGGTACCATGGGCTTTTTAAGCCCATAGCCCTTGGCCACAATCCTCTCTGTGGGAACATCGTTGTCGAACAGGTAATCGACCACTGTTTTAGCCCTCTTTTCTGAGAGTTTAAGGTTGTAGTCGGCATTACCAATATTATCGGTGTGGGCAGCAATTTCAATTTTTATGGTTGGGTTGTCCATAATCAGGGTTACCACCCGGTCAAGCTCTGCAAATGAATCTGCCGTTAAATCGGCAGAGTTAAACCCAAAGTTAATGTTGTTAAGCCGAATTGAGGTTTCCTTGGTAAGCGAAACCAGTTCCATGGCAACCTGCTCGGTTCCACCATGAGCTAAATTAACT
>CAZKPD010000138.1:243-6707 GCA_964554585.1 uncultured Rikenellaceae bacterium | reverse complement strand
TTGATAGTTCTCGGTGGTCGTGGCCTCCTCCACATCTGTACCCGCATAGCCATAAACATACATGTGAGGATTTGTAGCAGATAGCGTTGAATTGCTGGACACTTCTGGTAGATATTTGAGATTCTCAGCCATCCATACCTGGTTGCCAATGGTAACAAATCTGTATTCGTTCCCATCGCGCTCATCCACAAAGGTGGTTGGTGGCTCGGCCATCAGCGAGTCAATAAGGGCTTCTAGCTCATTCACTCGGTTTTCAAGCTGGGCAACAGCATCTACCAGGTCGCTAATGGCGGCATTTACAATATTTTCTACAAATGATATGCTCACGGTGTTGGCATGTAAAGCGTAGGGTACGCTTAGCAGCTGGCTGCTTCCGCTAATGGTATAGTTCTCGCCACCCGATAGGTCTATCTGGCTTTTTACAAAATAGCTGTCGTTGTGCCAGGTGATATTGGCCAAGGAACCACTCACCACGGTCCCGGAGCCGATTTGGAAACTTACTAATCCATTCTCATTGGTGGTTGGGGTTTGAGTTTCTACATATACAGAGGGGCCTGCAGAGGTCGATTTAATGATGCTAATTTTAATGCCAATCTGCTGATTGCTTACAATCTCTCCTTCAGCATTGCGAACAACTGCTTGGTAGCTGAATTTTTGGGGTGCTTGCGCAAAAAGGGTTGCTGCAGATAGCATAATGGCTAAAAGTGTAATAATTCTTTTCATGGTTATTAGTTTTTAATGATTTTAAAGGTTTTTACTTCTCGGTTTGCTTGTGAAATTTGCACAAAATAGATGGCAGGTGCCAACGAAGCCATATCAATAAAGGTTTGCTCCGTAGTAATACGATCTCTCTTAAGCAGCTTTCCGTTGATATCGAAAATTTGGAAAAAGAGGTCATTGGTATTAAATTGACCAATATTGAGTATCAGCTGGTCAGATGTAGGATTAGGGAATACAGTGGCCATTAGGCTTATCCCTTCGGCTTGCTCAATACCCGTAACAACCCATATCTCATAGGGGTGTTGTACCCCTTGTGCCACGGAACCATTGCTTCCATGGATGCTTTGGTAAAATAGCTGGCCTACGGAAAAGCTCACAGTTCCTTGGCTACTCGAGGCATTTGCTCCGGCAGCATTTAGGCTCTGCTGTGCTTGTATCCCGGTTATCCCGAGAAGTATCAGCAGGGCAATGGTTAGAAGTAGTTTGTAATGCATAGCGTTCTCCTTATTTATTGGTTACTTATTTGAATAAAGGAAAGAAAGCAAGACCCCTCTTGATCATGGAGAGGTCTTGGCAATCCAATTATCTCGATTTAATCACTTTTGCTTTAGATCCATTCACATCGAAAATGTACATGCCGGGGGCAAAACGGGTTAGGTCAACCTGTTTTTCGGTAGTTTGCATCATAAGCATTCCATTAATGCTATATACCCTTACCATCACATTTTCATCACTATTGATGTAAACCATCCCTTGGGTGGGGTTGGGGTAAACGGAAATTAGGCTATTGGTGATGGGTTTAATGCTTGTGGGTAGGGTTTGCTCAGAGTAGTAGTAGGTGTATACGGTTGGGTTAAAGTCCATGCTACCCGGGCGTTGTTCAAATAAATACTTATAGTACACCTTATAATCAAAGTCATAACCAATGGGTATAATAAGTGATGTGACAGGCATGGTGAAATCATAATCTATTCCATCACCAGTTCTGCTTACCCAGTTGGTACCGTTGTGCTGCCAACCGTATTGACGAAGTTTATAACCATTCTCCCATTCGTATTGGTACCAGTAGTTTGGTTCCAATTCAGTGTCTATCCCCATACCAAAATTACGGTAAGTCATCAGCTCAATCCGATTATACTCATCATCATAAGTGTAGTCTAAAAGGAAATCTTTCACTAAAACTCCATTCCATTTTACCCACCAAAGGGTTAGTACAGGTTCGGGGTTCGTGCCCTCATAGGTGTATTCCTCCTGATAATCGGGTACCCAAACCCCATTGATAAGGAATACCTCCTTTTTAAAGGTAGTTCGATTGAGGTGGTCATAATTTCTGAAAAAGTCTGTGTCGTGCACCCTTGTTTCTCCACTAGAATCATATTGGTATGATTTTCTAAGGGTATTATAGCTCCCATCCTCATTGTCAGTAATCTCTGTCTCACTGCTTCTGGCATCAATCCATGTGGTGTAATTAATAAATTTGGTAAAGTGCTCAAGGGTCGTCCTTCCTCTCTCGTCGTATTCCCAAATGGTTCTTGTGCAAGGGATTCCGGGTTGACCAACCCAATCGTTGAGTGTCCTATTCCAGTAAAGATGTTCTTGCAGAATTGGTATTCCAAATCCAATGTTGATATGCTCATACTTGTGCGTATAGTACCATTCCTCAATGCTATCATCCCAATCCATATAAATATATGATACCCTATTGTCCCACTGATCAAAAGCATACGTGGCTCGGTAGCTGGGTAACCATCTGTTGTTATCCCAAAAAGAGACCTTAAAATCAATCTCGCGATGTTTTTCATCCCATTCAGACTCTCTTCTTGTGTCTTCTACCCAACCGGATCCATTGTGTAAATAAGCGATTTGAATGATGGGATTATTATTATTATCGTAATCCTTGGTTAGCTTTTCTTTTATCACCCACTGATTATCAATGAGCTTGTAGAGTATGGTTTCTCTAACTACTCTTCTCTCCGTATCCCACAGGTACTCATACTTTTCTCCGGTTCCTTCCCATACGTTAGCCTTACTATACACGATTATTAGCTCGTTTTCATCCCACTCATACTCATAAACCAACACCTCATCCCAAGTTCCTAGCTGTGCATTCCAGATATTACCTGTATACTTAGCATCCAGATAGATGTTGGTGTAGTCGAAAATCTCTTTAGTATAGTAGGTTCCATTAAATAGTACGGATTTTATGGAGTCGAGCCTATGATACTCTTTGTCGCGCATAAACTCCGATCGGGTCATTAGGGGATTGTCGTAATCGGCTGCAAACACGAAGGGCGAGTTACTCTCATTATTTACTACCTCTTCAATGTTATTAAGCGGATGCAAGGTTTTAGCATCGCCAATAATTGGTTCATCTGGAGATGTAATTAGTTGTAGTCCGAATTTTGATATTTCGGATGATGAATGCTCTATTTTATTCCCAACATTTTTTGTATTGCCCTCTTTATTTTCCTGATAAAGTGTGCCGGCAAATAGGATAGTAGGGAGTAAAATTAAAATGATTAGTAGATGCTTTTTCATGGTTTTAAAAATTAAGTGTTAAAGTGTATGTGTTTTATTTTCTCTCTTTATGTTGTTTGTTGGTTGAACTATTTATAATCGCTGAATCTGTCACTTGATTGTTCTTAGCTTCATTATTAGTGACAATAGGTTGGGTGTGGTTTATTGACGATAGGATTTTTGTTAGGGCTTCAGTTTTACCCTTATACTGTTCTATCAATTTCATTAATCGCTGCTCGATGGTTTCCTGACTGTTGTTCATAGGTTTCTTTTTTCTTCCAATGCAAACATCTAAAACCTATTTTCCTTCCACAAATTTTTGCGGGTACATGGCTACTACAGTACTAATTTTACTGGAATATTAATACTACAAAGCGAGTAATTAGCTGTGAAAGAAGTGGTTGTACTAGGAGATTTTTCCTCTAAACTGCTTATGAAAGAGGGTGGAAGAGGTGGGTTGGCTAACTATTTATTCTGTTAAAGGACAGGTTTTCCGGAAAAAGATTGTTCCTGGGCTGGATATTTAGGCTTAAAGTTCCTGTAAAAGTTGAATCAGATTCTCATCACGGTTTATTCCCATCTTTTTTCTTAATCTTGTGCGGGCTACCTCAATGCTTTTAACAGATTGTAAAGTAATGGATGAGATGTCCTTTGTGGTCATGTTTAATTTTAGAAATGCACAAAGCTTAATCTCGTTGGGTGTAAGGTTAGGGTGTTTTTCATATAATCTTTTATAGAAGTCTTGCTGTACATTCTGAAAACGCACCTCAAACTCATCCCATATCGTATTATCAATGTTTTTTTCCAATTCATGTAGAATTTCCTGAACGATGGGTTTGTTTTCGGGGAGGAGCTTATGCCTAATGGCAAATAGTTTTTCGGAAATGGATGTGAGGAGCTCATTCTTATTGAGTAGATACATCACATTGGTGGTCAGCTCCTTATTCTTATGCTCCAAATCCAATGTTAAATTCTCTTTTTCCAGGCTCAGCTTTTCCTGCTCCAGCTCCAACCGTTCCTTTTCGGCCTTTACCTGTTTAATCTTTGTGGCTTTGTTCCTATTCATAAGATGTAGAACGATAAGAGTGAAAAGGAATATGCCGGCAATAATCAGGTAGATAAGAGCCTGTCTTTCCCTTTTAGCCAGCTCAATTTGCTGATTAAATGCCATGTCCTTAACCTGCCTATCATGCAAATACTGAAGCTCTAATCGTGCAGCTTTCTCTAGCTGATTCGAATTGTTTAGGCTATCGGTGAGCTGCTTAAACAGCTTGTGCATTTGTAGGGCTTGAATATGCTTATTCTGTTTTTCGTAGGTTTTAGAAAGCATATCGGCAGCTAGCATTTCAGATTTTAAATTTCCACCTTTTTGGCTATACTCCAATGCTTTGTTCAGATTGTGAACCGCACTATTATAATTACCTCGGGCATATTCTAATCTTCCCAAATTATTAAATACTTGGGCCAATCCTGAGGTATCCTTAAGAACCTCTCTAAAGGCTATAGATTTCTCGTAGTATTCCTTGGCTTTAGGCAGTGTATTTTCTGAATCAAAAACAATTCCCAAATGGTTATAGAGAACGGCATCATACTCAATGTTACCAATACGCTCATTTAGGCTTAGGGCATTTTCAAAATATTTTCGTGCTTTCTGGTAATTCTTTAGGCTCAAATTTGCAGAACCCATGTTGAATGTGGCAATAAAAAGCTGTTTCGAAATCTCCGGATCGGTGCTGTTCTGGGCTATGGGAACAGTAAGGTTATAGCTCTTCTCAAAGGCCTCTATGGCTTTGGTGTAATTTGTTAGTGAAAAATAAGCCCTACCCATATGAATATATAGCTTAGCAACCTCCAGATTAACCTGAACCGTATCGTGAGGCGTTCTGCGTATATCGTCGTAAAAGGCTAAGGTTTTAAATAGGTAATCGATGGCTGTTGAATAGCTGCCGCTATTGTAAAAAAGAAGATTCAACTTGTAGTAAATATTCGGATTATAAATTTGCTCAAACTGCGGCTTCACCTTGGTCAACGCCAAATTGTAGTAGTACAGCGCTGAGTCGTTCTGTTTTTGTTCAAAAAACTTATCTGCTATTTGGGTATAGAGCCTAACGGCAGTGGTATCGTGCTTAGCAGTAGGAACAAGCACTTTAAGGCTGTCAATGGGGTGTGCAACAGCCCAAAGGGGGCTTACCATCAGCCAAAGGATAGCCAATGAAGTGAGAAATTTTTTTATGGAAAACGGAGTAGGCAAACGGGTATGGGTTTTAGCAAAAATAGCTAAAAATAAATATTCAGCATAGAGACAAAAGAAAAAGGGCTGACTTAAAAAGTAGTCAGCCCTTTGGTTGCTATGAGAAAATTAACCTTTATCTGTGGTTAAAGGGAAAGCCCTCTTACTTAGTTCTAATGATTTTGGCTTTATATCCGTTCACATCAAAAATGTACATACCGGGAGCAAAGTTTGAAATGTCAATCTGCTTTTCGTTGGTTTGCAGCATTAGCACACCATTAATGCTATACACCTTTACCATCACATGCTCATCGCTATTGATATATACCATCCCTTGGGTGGGGTTGGGGTAAATAGAGATTTGGTCAACGGTTATGGTATTCACATTGGTAGGTAACTCCTGCTCTGACCAGTGTAAAGTTATTTCGTAGGTATTAAAATCTAAGGTTCCATCAATTCCTTCAAAGAGATACCTTTTTATAACTTTAAAATCATAGGAATAGTAGTTCATGGGGATAATCAGGCTGGTAAGCGGAAATGTTAAATCAACATCAATTCCTTCGCCATAATTTGCTTCCCACTCCTGGCCATTCCAACTCCATTTATATTCCCGTACCAAAATGTCTTCTACATATTCGTAAACAGTTTTATTTAAGGGCACCCAAGCGGGCTCAGTATTACCCCAATCCCTCATGTAAGAGTTGAAAAGTACTTTTTTATAATCCTCGTCATACTCATATTCCAACTTAACGCCGGGCATAAGGGTGCCATTGTCGTCTTCCCATTGCTCTAAAAGTATGGGTTCCGGGTTGGTGCCCTCATAAGTTTTAGAAATTGTAAAAGTTACAATCCATTGATCCAGCCAATCGGCAAAATATTGGTGATGCTCTAATGTTTGACGATCCAATCCATCGTATTTAAAGGTATCAATATTTGTTAATTCTCTTTCTTCACCCTCATCATCATAAAAGTACATTTTTGCCACACTTTGGAAACC
>CAZKPD010000138.1:0-233 GCA_964554585.1 uncultured Rikenellaceae bacterium | reverse complement strand
TCTTGGTAATCTTCGTATTCTGTTTCAATGGCAACCGATTTTACCCAAGTAGTATAGTTTACTAATACGCTGGCAACATCTTCAGTTTGTCTAAGCTGGTCATCATAGGTTAAATCTGCTTTAATGGCAGGAGACCAATCTAATCCTACCCAATCTTGTAGATCGGGATTCCATGGAGCTGTAAGTTGATAAACCAATTTTTCGAATGCAATAAATTCTTGCTCGGCTTTCAA
>CAZKPD010000137.1:0-6738 GCA_964554585.1 uncultured Rikenellaceae bacterium | reverse complement strand
CTCGCTTATAGGTCTGACTTTTTCATCCCTATACACCCCAAAATGGGCGGATAGGTCTGATTGGCGTCATCCCTATTTGCTGTTAGCTAATATATAAAAAAATGTATTAAAGGCTGTCAAAGGGAGATTTTATTTGCTGTATCTGTTTAGTGGATACGTGGGTATATATTTCAGTGGTCTTGGAACTCTTGTGCCCTAGCAATTCCTGTATGTATCGTAAGTCGGTTCCACTTTCCAGCAGATGTGTAGCGTATGAATGACGAAGCCAATGTAGCGTTACCGGCTTAATGATATTTGCCTTTTGCAATGCCTGCTTCAACACCGATTGTAAGCTCTTTGCACTATACTGAGAACCGGGGTGTTGCCCTTCAAAAAGCCAAACTTTTGGTTTGTAGGCCTTGTAATAGGTGCGCAACATCTCTAACGTTTTTTCAGAGATAGGGCTTATGCGGTCTTTGCGCCCTTTGGCACGGCGGATTATTAGCAACATTCGCTTGCTATCCACATCGGCAGGTTTGAGGTTAAGCAGCTCGCTTCGGCGCAATCCACAAGCATATATCAAGCTGAGCATGGTTTTATGCTTTATGTTGGCATGGGCATCCAGTATGCTCTTCACCTCCTCCTTGCTCAGCACGTTGGGCAGCTTATGTTCGCGCCGAGGGCGTTGTATTTTTTCAATACGTATTCTACTTTTCTCTACCTCTTGGTAAAAAAGTTTTAGCCCATTCACCAGCTGGTTTTGGTATGAATAGCTCAGGTTATTCTTTACCATATACTCATTAACAAAATGCACCACATCATCATTGGTGAGCAGGCCAATCTCCTTGTCTTTATAAAACATCAAGAACAGACTAACCATATCCGTGTAGGTTCTTATGGTGTTGGGGCTATACCGTTTATGTTCCATCCACTTCGTAAATTGTTCCAATTTGTTTGTAATATGTGGGGGCGGGGTAACAGGTAAGTGTTTTTCTGTTTGTTTAGGGGGGGGAGTTACTCTTTGTTGTTCTCTCTTCAAATGGAGGTTGGTATAGTCTATCCAAGCAATTCCCCTCATAATTTCTAACAATTTGGAGAGTTCGAAATCATCTTGTGGACTATACCACATCCTGTTGGATGTACTCCAGTAAACAGTACAGTTTTGTTTAAGCAGTTTTATGATTTCTTCATCCTTTTCAAATTGGAAGAAGATAACCTTTTGGTTCCTATGTACTCCTCTCGTTAATACTATCTCTCGTTTCATGGTAGTGAGTATAATCGCTTTAATAGGAAGCAGGATAGTGGACACTCATCAATTCATCTATAAATATAATTCATTTTATACGAATAGGGCAGTTTTGATTAGCTGTAAGGGCATAAAAAAGGGAAGCCTTTGCTTCCCTTCTCTACTAGTATGTTTATAGGCCTAAATTAACCCTTTGGCATGCTTCTCACCAATCACCTTAAGCATATCCTTGGTCATTTCGGATAGGTTCCACTTGGGGTTCCAGCCCCACTCTTTGCGGGCGGCGCTGTCGTCCATGCTGTTGGGCCATGAGTCGGCAATACCCTGTTTTACCGGATCCACATCGTAGCTCATCTTAAAGTTGGGCATATGCTTTTTAATCTCCGCTGAGATAATCTCGGGGTCAAAGCTCATAGCGGTAACGTTAAACGAGTTGCGGTGTACCAGCTTGGCGGGGTCGGCTTCCATCAGGTCAATGGCCGCTTCAATGGCATCGGGCATATACATCATATCCAAGAATGTGCCTGCACTTAACGGACAGGTAAATTTACCCTGTTTAATGGCCTCGTAGTAAATCTCTACGGCGTAGTCGGTGGTGCCGCCACCGGGTAGGGTTACGTTGGAGATAATTCCCGGGTAACGTACCGAGCGGGTGTCCACGCCAAAGCGCTTAAAGTAGTAGTCGCTTAGCAGCTCACCGGCCACCTTGGAAACGCCATACATGGTTTGGGGGCGCATAATGGTGTCCTGTGGGGTATTATCAAGAGGAGTACCGCCACCAAAAGCACCAATGGAGCTGGGGGTAAATACGGCGCAGCCGTTTTCGCGGGCCACCTCAAGGCAGTTCATCAAACCGCCAATACCAATGTTCCAAGCCACCACGGGTTTGGTTTCGCCCACTGCCGACAGGATGGCAGCCAGGTTGTAAATGGTGTCAATCTTATGCTTTTTAACCACATCAGCTACCTGCTGTGGGTTGGTGGCATCAACCACTTCGGCAGGACCCGATTCCAGCAGTTCGCCGGTGGGTTTGGTAGAACGGAATCCGGCCACCACATTGGAGGCACCATATCTTTTGCGAAGCTCAAGGGTTAGCTCGGAGCCAATTTGGCCAACAGAGCCGATAACTAGGATGTTCTTCATGGATGATTTTATGTTTTACGGTTTGTAAAAGGATTTTCAAGTTGTAGGCAAAGATAAGCTAATTTACCCAAATCCGGTGAGGGGAATCACATGCCAAAGGACACAAAAGTAGGGTGGGCTATGGGCTTTTTGTGGGGACTATTTTGCCGGTTTAACGCTAATTTTCATAGCGTAAAGCATATAATTATTTTACAAAAAAACGCTTTGTTCAATCCCAAAGTTGGTATCTTTGCCTACAAGTTATGAGTTTATGAATGTTTTTTAACCCTTTAAATAGATAGCGCAATGTACAATCGTATGCAAGCCCATCTTCAGAAAGAGATTGCCGACATTAGGGAAGCAGGTCTTTACAAAGAAGAAAGAATTATTGTTACCCCACAAGGGGCCGAAATTAGCGTAAGCACCGGCAAAGAGGTGCTTAACTTCTGTGCCAACAACTACCTTGGCCTTTCAAACAATCCCAAGCTGGTAACAGCAGCCAAAGAGGCGCTGGATAGCCATGGGTACGGCCTTTCATCCGTTCGTTTTATTTGCGGAACGCAAGACCTGCATAAGGAGCTGGAGGCTCGCATTGCCAAGTTCTTTGGAACTGAGGACACCATCCTGTATGCCGCCTGTTTCGACGCCAATGGCGGTCTGTTTGAGCCCCTGCTATCCGAAGAGGATGCCATTATCTCCGATTCGCTTAACCACGCATCCATTATTGACGGGGTTCGTTTGAGCAAAGCTCAGCGCTACCGCTACAAAAATGCCGATATGGCCGACCTGGAAGAGCAGCTTAAAAAGGCTCAAGCACAGCGCTTCAGATTAATCGTTACCGACGGGGTTTTCTCCATGGACGGTAATGTGGCTCCTATGGATAAAATTCACGCTTTGGCCGAGAAGTATGATGCCATGATAATGGTGGACGAGTGCCACTCTGCCGGTGTGGTGGGTAAAACCGGTCGTGGGGTTACTGAGCAGTTCAACCTGCGCGGTAAGATTGAGGTGATTACCGGAACCCTGGGTAAAGCGTTTGGCGGTGCCATTGGCGGATTTACCACCGGTAAAAAAGAGATTATCGAGCTGCTTCGTCAGCGTTCACGTCCATACCTATTCTCCAACTCTATTCCTCCCATGGTGGCAGCAGCCGGCATTAAGATGTTTGAGATGATGGATGAGACCAACGAGCTGCAGGATCGTTTGCACGAGAATACAGCTTACTTTACCCAAAAGATGATTGCTGCCGGGTTTGATATTAAACCCACCGCCAGCGCCATTGCAGCAGTTATGCTTTACGATGCCAAGCTGTCGCAAGAGATGGCTGCCAAGCTGCTCGAAGAGGGGATCTATGTAATCGGATTTTACTATCCTGTGGTTCCCAAAGGTGAGGCCCGTATCCGTGTTCAGCTTTCGGCTGCTCACACCCGCGCACATCTGGATAAATGTATTGCTGCCTTTACCAAGGTGGGCAAGGAGCTGGGTGTTATTAAGTAAATCCCGTTCAGCACCATACAAAGCAGTCCCTCGGGACTGCTTTTTTTATTGGGATAAAATCTCTTTATCCCATTAGAGAGGAGTATGGATGTGTCCCGTAGGGACCCAATGTGGGTAGCAAGAGGTTGATAATATGGGTATTTAGTCCCGTAGGGACGAAACTATGGTAGAGTCAGCTAAGAGTAAATGCCTAGTCCCGTAGGGACGATATTATGGTATGAGTGCAGAAAACCAACTTTTAAAAATATTTATGGAAAATCAACCCAAGAAAATGTCCCGTAGGAACAATATACCACTCACACCTTTTCCCGCATTATACACCCCATATCATCACATTTTCCTATATTTGTTCCTCTTATTCTCGCTTATGATTGAGGTACAAAATATTGTAAAATCCTTTGGCAACCTTACCGTCCTTAAAGGGGTTGATGTGCATATACCCGGGCAAAAGGTGGTAGCCATTGTGGGCCCCAGCGGTGCCGGAAAAACCACCCTTTTGCAGATTATGGGAACCCTTAGCCTGCCCGATTCGGGTAGGGTGCTCATTGACGGGGTTGATGTTTCTAATTTTAACGATCGCTCACTGGCCGCTTTCCGAAATCGGAATATCGGTTTTGTATTCCAGTTTCATCATCTGCTGCCCGAGTTCACCGCACTGGAGAATGTATGTATCCCGGGTCTTATAGGCAAACAACCCAAGGGCAAGGTGCAAAAACGGGCAAAGGAGCTGCTGGCTTTCCTTGGATTAGAGAATCGGTTGGAGCATAAACCCGGAGAGCTCTCCGGAGGAGAGCAGCAACGGGTGGCTGTGGCCAGAGCGCTCATTAACGATCCCAAGGTGATTTTTGCCGATGAGCCTTCGGGCAATCTGGATTCCAAGAACAAGGAGGAGCTGCATCGGCTCTTTTTCTCACTTCGTGATGAGCTTAAGCAGACCTTTGTGGTGGTTACCCACGACAGAGACTTGGCGCATATGGCCGATGTGGAGCTAACCATGAACGACGGACGATTTGTATAGCTAGACATGGGTAATCCCTATTTCCGTTTTAAGCAGTTTACCATTTTTCAGGATCACTCGGCCATGAAGGTGGGTACCGATGGGGTGTTGCTGGGTGCTTGGGCTGATGTGGCCCATACCCAAACCATTCTGGATATTGGCACCGGTACGGGAATTATTGCATTGATGCTTGCACAGCGCAGCAATGCGCTTATTGATGCCGTGGAGATTGACCAAGGAGCAGCTAGGCAGGCACAGGATAATACCGATAAAAGCCCGTGGGCAAATCGGGTTACCGTTTATCATACCGCTTTTCAGGATTTTGCCCAAAGGGCAAATAAAACTTACGATCTTATCGTATCCAATCCGCCCTATTTTGTCCAATCGTTGCCATCGCCCCAGCTGGAGCGTACCGTGGCTCGCCACAACGAGCTGTTGCCCCATCATGAGCTGTTGGAGGGAATTAATCTGCTCCTTTCGCCCAACGGGCGATTTGTGGGTATCTTCCCATATGTGGAGGGGAATGTATTTGTGGCTCTGGCCACGCAATACGCCCTTTTTTGCACCAAAAGGCTCAACGTGGCAGGGAAGGAGGGAGCACCCGTAAAACGGCTGGTTTTGGAGTTCTCGCGTTCATCTCAACCATTGGAAGAGGTTGACTTCTCCATTCGTAACTCCCAAGGTGAGTATAGTGAGGAGTATATGGAGCTGACCAAAGATTTCTATTTGGGATTTTAGATTGACATCTTCTAGGCATTCATCAAGACAATCAAAAAAATAAAAAGCCCCTTACGAAAATATCGCAAAGGGCTTTATGATTTCAATTAAAATGGCTAGAGTGAAGCCATAATTTGCGTTAGCGAATCTTTGGCATCGCCGATCATCAGGTAAACCCTTTCGCGCTCGTAAAGAGGGTTATCCACTCCCGAGTAACCGGGTTTAAGGTCGAAATTGCAAATGATAACCTCTTTAGCCTTGTCCACATTGAGCACGGGCATGCCGTAGATGGGAGTTCCTACCGCCTCGCGGGCTGCGGGGTTTAGCACGTCGTTGGCACCAATTACCACCACCGCATCGGTCTTCTCAAAATCGTTGTTAATTACATGCATCTCGTACAGCTGCTCGTAGGGCACATCGGCTTCGGCCAGTAGCACGCTCATATGACCGGGCATACGCCCTGCCACGGGGTGAATGGCATATCTAACCTGAGCACCTTTAGCCTCAAGCCTGTCGGCTAGCTGACGCACCAAGTGTTGTGCTTGGGCAAGCGCCATGCCGTATCCGGGTACGATAATCACCGATTTGGCACTGCTTAGCACTCTGCCCACATTGGCTGATGCATTGGTAGCGTCGGAGGTGTTGCTTGCTTCGCGGTTCATTGCGCTGAGCAATCCGGTTAGCGTCTCCTTAGCATCGCCGGTTAGCAGATGTACTCCCTCACGTTGGTAAAGGGGGTTGTCCACTCCCGAATATCCGGGCTTAAGGTCATAGTTGCAAATGATTACCTCTTTAGCCTTATCCACGTTAAGTACGGGCATGCCATAGATGGGAGTTCCTACCGCCTCGCGGGCTGCGGGGTTCAGCACGTCGTTGGCACCTACCACTACCACCGCATCGGTCTTCTCAAAATCGTTGTTAATCACATGCATCTCGTACAGCTGCTCGTAGGGCACATCGGCCTCGGCCAGCAGTACGCTCATATGGCCGGGCATGCGCCCTGCCACAGGGTGAATAGCATACCTAACCTGTGTTCCGTTGGCCTCTAGCTTGTCGGCCAGCTGGCGCACCAGGTGTTGCGCTTGGGCGAGTGCCATTCCGTAACCGGGAACAATAATCACCGATTTGGCGCTCTTAAGGGTCATCCCTGCCACCGAAACAGCATCCATTGCACCCGAGG
>CAZKPD010000136.1:0-6825 GCA_964554585.1 uncultured Rikenellaceae bacterium | reverse complement strand
TGTTGGAACTAAGTCAAAGATACCTCCGAAACCTCGGAGTTGTAGCAAATCACAACTGGAGCAGTTTGGCAACGAGGTAACCAACAGATGTTGGAACTAAGTCAAAGATACCTCCGAAACCTCGGAGTTGTAGCAAATCACAATTTTCTTATTTCTCGCTGGTGTGAGGGTTCAGCTTGTCCGTGGCTTTATAGACCTCTACCCAGCACTCTCGACAGGAGAGGGAACTTCGACATACAGGGCGTTTGGGATTTAAAAATTTTTCTTAAGCATTTAATCTTACTTCAAAGCAAAAAATGTACGTACATTTGTAGGACAAAAGACAATGGCTTTTCAAGTTATCCTGCGCGAAAGCACACAGGGAAGGGGACGGAAAAGCCGTTCCCTTTTTATAGAATCCGCTAGTGATCAAAAATTATATCACTAATGGTTATATAAACCTCTTACCTCCCTGTTCCTAGAGGAATATGCTGAGAACCATAGGGTATTTTGAGAATAAATATCATTTTACCCATGCTTATTGAAAATTAAAAAAAGGGTTGTACCTTTACCTCAGGTAGAAATACTTAGCTGCGCTACGGCGCGTGCGCTTGCAGGGGGAATCTTACGATTCCCTACTGTTTTTTATAGACCTTTTCAATATATTCCCTTACTGATGCATTTATGGCATTTTGAAAGAAAATATTTGTATAATTGCAACATATAAGACAACGGTTTTTCAAGTTATCCTGTGGCGAAAGCCGACGAAGGAAGGCGACGGAAAAGCCGTTTTCTTTTTATAGAAACTTCCCCTATCTACAAGATAAACTATTAATTATACATCCCTCCAAATGATTGTGGTAAACTATAAAGGCAAAGGCTTAATATAAAAATGAGGGATTGGTAGGAAAACTTCCGCTGAAAAATAAAAATGGGCAAATGTAACCATACACTTGCCCATTCTGGGGGAGGGACGCTTCCACGCCCCGCCAGTAGTTCCCAAATATAGAACTTTTTTTAAATAAATATCCGAATAATCAGTAAAAACAGAACATCTAATAAAAAAGAAGACCCCATGGGATAAACTTGCAGGACAACCTGGGTATCTCCCATAGGACCTTCAAAAGAACTTGACAAACATACAACCCTTTCGAAATAAAACAACTAAACTGCCATATTTATAATCAAAAATTGAGTTTAACTCGCACTAGCTAATGACGCCTTTGCTCAGATACTCTAAAAAACCTTAATCTAATAAAAAAAGAGAAACTGGCTCCCCTGTTCAATTATCTTTTCTTATACTTCTGCTTTAGCTTGGCGATCTTATCATTAATAATCACCGTTTCTTCGTCCAGCTGTTGGTGTGTTAAGGTGATCTTATCCTGCTGGGCACGAGCTTTCTCTGCATCAATTTTCCCTAATCCAATCTGCTTGTCCAGCTTAACCTGCGATTTGTCCAGCTTGGCCCGTTTCTGGTTTATCTTTTTTTGCTTATCAACCAGCTTCCCTAGGCTTGAGGTGTATTTTTGCTCAATCTTTGCCTCTTTGGCGGCAATTCTAGCGGCTTTTTCTGCCTCTTTCCGCTCTTTGGCTAATTTTTCGGCAGCGGCTTTTTCCTCCTGGGCTTTCTGTTTCTCTTGCTTAGCCACTTCCTTGGCCCTTTTTGCGGCCTCTTTCTCGGCTTTGGCTTTATCCTTTGCTATGGTCTCTTGCTCTTTGGCCTTGGCTTTAGCCTCTTTTTCGGCGGCTTTGGCATCTTTCTCTGCCTGCTTTTGAGCAGTGGCCTGCGCTTTGGCTGCCTCCTCGGCCGCTTTCTGATGCTCTAAATCCTTAAGATGCTCCTCTCGTTGCTGAGCTTGCTCTGCCCTAACCCTTGCAGCCTCGGCCGGATCTACGATTTGCTCTTCCAGCTCGGCAGCCTTTTGACGGGCTTCGTCTGCGGCAGCCATGCTTTTAGCCTCATCCTCTTGTGCGGTTTGCTGCTTTTGAATTTCTTTTTCCTGCATCTCTATGGCTCGCTCGGCAGCTTGCTGCGATTTTTCTGCAGCGTATTCTGCCTTTTCAATTTGCTCTTGAGCCTTCACTTCCTTCTGCTCATACTTTTCAATTCTTGCTGCGCTTGCCTCGGCTATTTTAGCAATTTCGGTCCCCACTTCGGTGGTTACCACTCCCTCTCCTTTTACCAGCGAAAATTTATAGCTGCGTCCATCTTTTAGTATTAGCTGAGAGAGAATTTGGGTTTGGTATCCCTCTTTTTTTACAAGTAAGTTAATGGTCTCGGAGCTATATTTTTCTAGCCTTAAAAAAGCCTCTCCATGAGCATTGGTTACTGCTTCGAACAAAGTAACACTATTCAAGGTAATCAAAACAGACGCCCCTTGCACAGGTTCGCCAAGGTAATCCACCGAAACTGTGATGGATACAGGAATTTCGTCTTGATACGATTGCTGCTGTTTAGCAGCAGCATGGCTGTTAACGCAGGGCGTTACTAGCATTCCCAGTATCAAAATGATGACCAATAAGCTGTTTTTAGTATTCATAAGCCGTTTTATTAAGGTTTAACAGCACAAACATAATGCATATATATCTATTTGTCAATATGTGATACAAACAACGTTTAAAAGTGGTGCATAAAGAAAAATGACCCTAATATTGGGTACAAATGCTAGCTAAATAGCCTAACCTTATAGGAAGTAGTTCGGTATATTTCTTTAGTGGTGGGATTGGCTATTACAATATCCAAATTGCTAACTCTGCCTTTTGCGGCAAGCTTATAGGTCTGACATTCGTCTATAACCACAAAGTATTTAACATCAGCAACATCTTCATTGGTTAAACTCTCTCTATTTAATCTGGATGCAAAAGCAATATCCAACAGCACAACCCTATCCCCTATTCTTTTAACATCAAAATCGGAATTTTCATCGTAGGGAAGCTCTTCTAGCTCCTTTAAAAACCCGTCCAGATCAAAATTATCACCTATCATAATGGCTATTTTTTGCATATTATACGAATTGGGAATCAAAAGGTTAAAGAAATTTAGCCTTTAATTATGTTCGAATAACGCAGCCAACACGCCTATTTAGCCAAGGGATATGATAAAAGCCGAAAGAGAGAATAGCAAATCGATACAATTTGGCTAAATACATCTATCTTTGACAGGTATGGTGCAAGCAGATTACCGCTGAATAAAAATGTACAGTCAACCATGAGATTCCGTTCGTTTACTATCATTCTGCTACTCCTCTGCGGACTGCTCTCCTGCTCAACGCAGGAGGCTAAACAGCCTCCCATTGTTCCTGAAACAAAGGCCCTTTTCGATCGGCTGAATGATAAGACTACCCCCACCGAAGAAAAGCAGGAGCTGCTCGGTAATCTTTTGGAAATGGTGAATGGCATGCCCAACGACAGTGTTAAACTTGATAATCTGATAAAAATTTATAAGCAGTACCTTAAACTAAATGATACTACTGAATTTAAGGTGTATAACAAAAGGGTAAGAACACTTTCGAAGCGAATGAACGATTCTACTCACTTGGCTCGAAGTAGTTGGGATTTAGCACATTTTTATTATTCAAAAACTGCGCATATAGATAGTGCTTATTTGTATTTTAATGAGGCATATAAAATCAATATGGCAATGGCGGACTATGGAAATGCCGCTCGTCTACTAATCAATGTTAGCACTATTCAGCACCATATAAAAGACTATTTGGGTAGCGAGGCATCTGCCTACAGAGCCATTGAACTACTGGAGGCACATGATCGGGATAACTTCCAACTTTACAGGGCATATAACAACATTGGGGTTTCCTTAAAGGAACTACAAGACTTTGAAAAATCGTTATCGTTTTTTGAGAGGGCCGAACAGTTACTCAACGAGAAGGTTCCCACATCCCAATCGGTACTGCTGTGGAACAATATGGGCACTATTTATAGTATTCTAAAAAAGTATAGTAAAGCACAAACTCTATTTAATAAGGCTTTGGAACAAACGCCTAATCTAAAAAGCGCAGACCCGCAACTTTACGTGGTTATTCTCACAAATCTGGCACAAAATGAAATGACCTTGGGAGATACCATAAGAGTACGACGCTATCTTAATGAGGCAATGGCCACTGCCCTAGAGAACAATCATCAGAATGGCATTACGCTTGTACACATCAACCTTGCAACCCTTTGTCTGTTTGCCAATGATACCCTTGGAGCATTAAATCATACACTGCAAGCTCATAATACAGCGTTGAAACAACAAGATAATCGAGCTCTTTTGCACACACTGACCAATTTAATTCAGGTTGATAGGGCTAATGCTGCCCAACACGCATTGGCATACATTACTTTGAATGACAGCCTACAGCAGCGCGAACGCTTAACCCAAAACCGATTTGCAGCCATCCGTTACGAGACCGATGTGTATATTGAAAAATCGAAGCGATTGAGTAATCGGTTAACATGGGTATGGGCAATTGGCTCCGGAATAGTCATTTCCCTAATCCTACTTTTTATCATCTTCCGAGAGCGAAGCCGCAACAAAGAGCTGATGCTTATCCAAGAAAAAAATGAGGCCGATCAGCAGATTTACAAATTGGTGATGAAACAGCAGCAGAAGTATGATGAAGGACGGAGAATAGAAAAAGTAAGGATTGCCCGCGAGCTGCACGATGGGATTCTGGGCAAGCTGTTCGGCCTACAGCTTAACCTAGAGATGCTTAACGCTACTAACGATGAGGATTCCCAAGAAAAACGGTATGCGTATATTGACCAGCTGCGGGATGTGAGCCAAGAGATTAGATCGCTATCGCACGATTTGAATAAGGACAATACGGGGCTATCCGATTTCACGTCAATTGTTAGGGATTATGTGGAAAAACAGAACACCGATACCACCCAATTCGACCTGCATATAGATAAAAATATTACATTTGAGAATATGAGCGGTGATGTGAAGGTGAATCTGTTCCGGATTATTCAGGAGGCCATTCAGAATATTCACAAGCACGCCCAAGCCTCAAAAGCATGGATAAATATCACCAAAGTGGAGCAGTTTATAGAACTTTGTATTGAAGATAATGGCAAATGGAGCGATGGTAAACGGGTAAAGAATGGTATTGGACTGAACAATATGAAAAGCCGTGCAAAAGAGATGAATGGAGTAATTAGCATTCAGCTAAACCTAGGAGGTGAGGTTAACTCCCGGATTATACTTAAATTTCCACACCCATGAATGAGCAGCGCAACATAACGATTCTAATTGTAGATGATCATCAGATAATCATTGAGGGTTACCAACGGATTATTGAGAGCATCTCTCCGCCTCATATCCATTTTGAGTATGAATCGGCAACCACCTGCGATATGGCATGGGCCAAATTTACCTCAAAGCAGTACGACATCGTTTTACTTGACCTTAACTTTCCCATTGCATCCGACCAAAAAATAACCTCGGGAGAGGAGCTGGGCCATAGGATTAGAGAAAATTACCCCAATGCCCATATTATTGTTCTTACCGGTGTGATAGAACCACTACAGCTAAACAATATTATTAAAAGGGTGGATCCGCAGGGTTTTCTGCTAAAGGGCGAGACCAACAGCCGCGAAATTTTGCGCTGCCTCGAAACCATTCTTGACGGGAACCAGTATTACAGCCCCACCATCAACCGGATAGTTCGATCTAGGTTTGTTAACGAGCTGGAACTGGACGAGTATGACCGAAAAATTTTAGAGCATCTCTCCCTAGGCGTTAAAACAAAAAACCTACCCAACCATGTGCCCTTATCGCTGCGCTCGGTGGAAGCCCGTAAAAAGAAGCTGCGCGAGATTTTTGATGCCTCGGATGATGAATCCCTACTAAAAAATGCTAAGGAAGCAGGCTATCTTTAGCCCCATAGAGAACACTCCCTTTCCATCCCATTTTATCTTCTACTCTTTAATCAAAACTAAAGGCTGCAATATTTGCGGTTTTCCCGCAAATAATCGAGTGTTTTAGCACACCCTCTTGGCGGGTGAAGGTTTTACATTTGCTTTACACAAATAAGAACAAACCAATAATAAACTAATCTAAACACTAAAAACACACTATTATGAAAAGAATTCTATTTACCCTGTTGTTGTTAGCTCCTTTGGCAGGAACCATTGCACAAAATGTTGTTGTAAATCGTCCACCCGCTTACAAAACCGGACTTTTTATGTCAACAGATCCGGTTGATTCTCCCATGATAGCTAGCGCCGATTTTTTCACAATTACAGAACGTGTTGCACTAGGTGATATTATGGTTTATGGTCAAGTAGCCATTCAAGTACCCGGTGGTGCTGAGGTTGATGGAGCCTCTATTTTTATCTTCAACCATGATGTTGCAACTCCGGCCGGTCGTCCCGACGAACCCGGTACAGCCTTGGTAGAGATACGTGATATCCCCATGGGAATTGTAACCATTGAGGATGACCCTAATGGGCCTGCGGGAGCCACCCTTTACAAAATAATTTCCATACCTCTCACCGAGGCTAACGGAGGTAATCAAATTATCCTTGAACCGGGTAGCTACTGGATGACCGTATGCGCTGTAATCCGTAATAGTTTTAGCAACTGGCCCAATATCAACGTATGGCAGTGGAGTATGTCTGCCACCGCAGCTCCCATTGTTCCTGTTTTTATCGATCCTTCGAATGCCGCAGGTGTAGGAGCCACCAATTGGACCAGCATTGGAACCATTGCTCCCGGATTCGCTGCTTTTGCTTGGAAGCTAACCGATGAGGATATAGAAGTGGGTATTAACAACAACACCATGGGCAACCTATCGGTTTACCCCAACCCTGTGAACGATATGATCCATATCCAAACCGCTG
>CAZKPD010000135.1:0-6867 GCA_964554585.1 uncultured Rikenellaceae bacterium | reverse complement strand
CCCTCAAATCCATATGGGTTGACGACAGCTATTTTAATGCACGTAGCATGGATGTATATATCACCAAACTTCGCAAATACCTTAGCGATGATCCCAATGTAGAGATAATCAATGTTCGGGGCAAAGGTTTTAAATTACTTTCGCAGAGCTGATAGCGCCAATTTAGTACTTGTTTTATCCGAATAAATATTTCGTTATCCTTTGCTAGGGTATGTTGACTATTTTTTGCTATTTTTGTTCATGCCACTTTGTTCCTATGCTGCTATCGGTTAAACATTATGGTTGTTTCAACTTTTTAGCTTATTATTGAGGATTGAAAAAAGGCCAGTATGAAGAAACTTGTATTTGAACCTACCAACGAAACGCCCAAGGTAATCCTTGACAAGGATAACGGGGTCTTTGAATTTTCAGGCAGTTCGCTCCCCGAAGATGTGATTGCGTTTTACAAACCCATTATCAAATGGTTTGAAACTTACATAAACGAACCCAATGAGCAGACTACCATCGTTTTTAACTTTGAGTACTACAACACCTCATCATCAAAAATGGTGCTTAGGCTGCTCGAAATGCTCAAGGATATGCACCGTAAAGGTAAAAATGTAGAAATTCATTGGCACCATCTCGAAGATGATGAAGATATGATTGAGGCTGGTGAGGATTACTCCGAGAACATCAGAATACCCTTTAAATTTATAGCTCACACTCGTTAAATTATACCCACTAAACCGCACCTAGCGACATGGCACTTCTCAAATTCCGTCTCATCACCCGAAAGGCCTTTGGCCAATTCCCCAAAACGGAGGAAGTTGAAGCAAAAGACAAAGCCCTACGAGCCGAATATGAAGATTTCCTTTCTTTCGGACAATCGGCAGAGTATAACCATTACACTGAACTGAAAAAATTTGCGCAATCTGGCGAACCGGAACGAGTACAAAGTGAGCTGAAGCAGCTCAAATATTCGGGTTCGGAAGAACAGCTTAAGGAGTTAGAGTTCAAGAGGCTTAGTAAGGACAAGGAGCTAAAGAACTACTTTGTCATTAATAACTCCGAAGATCTAAGGATTATTCGGAACATTGAACTCTCGGGAAAACCTGCCCATTTCAAAGAGCTAGATCAGCTCGTAAAGTCCAACGAGTACCAATCCAAACGCGCATACCACAAAAAGGATAACTCCGATGAATACCAAAAGGAATTAACCCTTAAGGAACTGAAAAAGGATGTGGAGCTTAAGCAGTACCTAAAGGCTAAGAATAAGCGTGTTTTTAAAGACTACTTTAAACTCGAAGGATCTGACAAGGTTAACAGCTACAACACGCTAAAAGAGCATGTTCAATCGCAAGAGTTTATTGAGCGTAAGGCATACTTACAGTCCAATAAAAAGTTTGAGCAGTCCGAAGCCTACGTAAAGCTGCAAGAATACAATACCCTAAAAAAATCAGAACGTATCGTTTGGTATGAATCGTTAATTGGTTCAACCAAGTTTGATGAGCTAAAAAGGTGGAATTTGGTATTCTTTGACGATTTTGAAAGCAGTAAGCTGGATAAGGCCAAGTGGATGACCCGATATTTTTGGGGTGAAGCACTGCTCAAAAAGAGCTACTCGCTTGCAGCCGATAAACACTACTATACCGATGAACAAAATTTGTCATTTGAGAACAGCCTTCTTAAAATCTCAACCCGACAAGAACAGGCTGAGGGCTTGGCTTGGGATCTAAAAATGGGTTTTATCCCTAAAAAGTTTGATTATACTTCGGGCCTAATCAGCACCGGAGAAACCTTTAGGCAACAGTTCGGACGATTTGAAGCAAAAGTACGGTTCTCTAACACACCCGGGGTATACCACGCATTTTGGTTGGTTGGCGATTCTATGCTTCCGCACCTTGATATTTTTCGGAAAAATGCGAAGAACACATCCACGCAGGGGTCAATATTTTGGCCTAAACAAAGTGGATCAAAGCCACTTGTGATTAAATCACAGCTGGGTGGATTTAACTTCGACTCAAACTTTTTTATCCTTAGCGTTGATTGGACTCCCACAAGGATGGTATGGAAGATAAACGGTATTCCCTACATGGAGGACACTAAACATTTCCCCAAAGCACCAATGTACATGGTTTTCTCTTCGGGAGTAACCGTTGACAATGCTCCTATTTCGCTTCCGGCAACCCTTGAGATCGATTGGGTTAAATGCTGGAAGGAAAAAAACAATACCGAATTGTAAACAATCTTAATGGATAGTAGACTTACCAAAAAACCTCCTTACGGAGGTTTTTTTATAGCTTAATTTTGCAATTTAGTATGTCCTTACACCAAGCTAATCCATTTTAAGTACAGCTAAAAACGCTTGCTGAGGAACCTCAACATTACCTACCTGACGCATCCGTTTCTTTCCTTTTTTCTGCTTCTCTAGCAATTTTCGCTTTCGCGAAATGTCGCCCCCGTAACACTTAGCAGTTACGTCTTTACGAAGCGCTTTTACCGTTTCGCGAGCAATCACCTTTGAACCAATGGCTGCCTGTATGGCAATATCAAACTGTTGACGAGGAATAAGCTCTTTGAGCTTTTCGCACATCCTACGTCCAAAGGAGTATGCATAATCCCGATGGATAAGGGTTGAAAGCGCATCAACCATCTCCCCATTGAGCAAAATATCCAGACGGACAAGGGTTGCCCTTTGGTAACCCTCCATATGGTAATCCAGCGAGGCGTAGCCTCGTGAGATGGACTTGAGCTTATCGTAAAAGTCGAAAACAATTTCGGATAACGGCATGGAGAAGTTGAGCTCTATCCGATTGGTGGTGAGGAACACCTGATTTTTAATCTCTCCTCGTTTATCAATACAAAGCTTCATTACCACACCCAATGATTCGCTGTTGGTAATAATTTGTGCCTTAATGGTAGGCTCTTCAATGTAGTCGATTAGGTTGGGAGCCGGCAGCCCGCTGGGGTTATGGATTTCAATCATCTCCCCTTTTGTGGTGTACACTTTATACGATACGTTGGGTACAGTGGTAATTACATCCATATCGAACTCGCGGTACAACCTTTCCTGTACAATCTCCATATGAAGTAACCCTAAAAATCCGCACCTAAAACCAAATCCAAGTGCCAAAGAGCTTTCGGGCTCAAAGGTCAACGAGGCATCGTTAAGCACAAGCCTTTCCAGCGAAGCCCTAAGATCTTCATAGTCGTCAGAATCAACAGGATACAACCCTGCGAACACCATGGGTTTCACGTTTTCAAAACCCGCTATGCCCGAAGCGCAAGGTCTATCCACATGGGTAACGGTATCTCCCACCTTAACCTCGTTGGAATTCTTTATCCCCGAAATTATATAGCCCACATCTCCGGCGCTAATCGAATCGCGGGGGGTCATTTTTAATCGTAAAATGCCCACCTCATCAGCTTCATATTCACGCTTGGTATTGAGAAATTTAACCTTATCCCCTTTTTTAATGGTTCCGTTAAATACCTTGAAATAGGCAATAATTCCTCTATAGGAATTAAAGACAGAGTCAAAAATAAGGGCTTGCAATGGTGCATTCGGATCGCCTTTTGGTGCGGGAATCCTTTGGATAATAGCGCTGAGAATTTCGTCAACCCCCACACCCGTTTTCCCACTGGCAGCAATAATCTCATCCCGCTTACAGCCAATCAGATCCACAATCTGATCCTTAACCTCCTCAACCATTGCGGCATCCAGGTCAACCTTATTCACAATGGGAATAATTTCCAGGTTCTGCTCAATGGCCAAGTAAAGGTTCGATATGGTTTGGGCCTGTATGCCTTGGGTAGCATCCACAATAAGCAATGCACCTTCGCATGAGGCGATGGCACGGGACACTTCGTACGAGAAGTCCACGTGACCGGGGGTATCAATCAGATTGAGCACATACTTCTGTCCCTCATGCTCATAGTCCATCTGAATGGCATGGCTTTTAATGGTAATCCCTTTTTCTCGCTCCAAATCCATGCTATCCAATACCTGTTCCTGCTTTTCTTTGTCGGTCAGCGTATGGGTAAATTCTAACAGTCTATCGGCTAGGGTACTCTTACCATGATCAATATGGGCAATAATACAGAAGTTGCGGATACTATTCATCTTAATCTATTTGCTCTTTTTAGGAGCACAAAGATACTTAAAATTCCGTAAATTTTTGATGCATTGGGCACTACAAGCCATAAAAAAAGGGCTTTGAGCCCTTTTTTCATCTCTCGATTTAGAGAGTTCGCTTGACTTCTATCTCTTGGAACGACTCTACCAAGTCACCCACTTTGATATCGTTGAAATTGTTGATATTCAATCCGCACTCAAACCCATTGGTAACCTCTTTTGCATCGTCTTTAAAACGCTTAAGCGATCCCAAATCACCGGTGTAGATCACAATACCATCGCGGATAAGACGAACTTTGGCATTTCTAATCACCTTACCCTCACGGACAATACATCCAGCCACCGAGCCCACCTTTGAAACCTTGAAAATTTCAAGGACCTCAGCAGTACCCAGTACCTCCTCCTTAATCTCGGGCGAAAGCATCCCTTCCATTGCAGCCTTCACCTCATCAATGGCATCGTAAATAATGGAGTATTTACGGATATCAATCTCTTCCTGCTCAGCCAGTTTACGTGCTCCAAGAGAGGGACGTACTTGGAATCCAATAACTATCGCATTGGATGCGGCTGCCAAAAGAATATCCGATTCGGATATTTGTCCAACCGCTTTATGGATGACATTTACCTGAATCTGCTCTGTTGACAGCTTGATTAGCGAATCGGAAAGTGCCTCAACCGAACCATCCACATCACCCTTAACCACGATATTAAGTTCCTGGAAGTTTCCAATGGCAATCCGACGACCAATCTCGTCGAGCGTAATATGCTTCTGTGCTCTAAGCCCTTGGATACGTTGAAGCTGCTCGCGTTTGTTCGCAATTTCTTTGGCCTCTTTATCGGTATCCATCACATTAAAATAGTCTCCGGCCAAGGGTGCACCATTAAGACCAATGAGCTGTACTGGCATGGATGGCCCTGCCACATCAATTCGTTTTCCGCGCTCATTAAACATGGCTTTTACACGACCATAGTGCGTACCCGCCAACATAATATCGCCTTGCCTTAGGCTTCCGGTCTCAACCAAAACGGTAGCGCTATACCCACGCCCTTTATCCAATGACGATTCAATGATGGTTCCTGCGGCTTTTCGGTTGGGGTTTGCTTTGAGATCAAGCATTTCGGCCTCGAGCAAAACCTTCTCTAGAAGTTTGTCCACATTAAGCCCCGTTTTGGCAGAAACATCCTGACTTTGGAATTTTCCACCCCACTCCTCAACCAGGTAGTTCATGTTTGCCAACGACTCCTTAACCTTTTCGGGGTTGGCTGCGGGTTTGTCTATCTTATTAATGGCAAACACAATAGGTACACCTGCCGCACTGGCATGGTTAATCGCCTCAACAGTTTGGGGCATCACATTATCGTCTCGGGCACGCATGGCAGTAAATGCCTCGTGTCCGGGAGTATCTAGGAAAGTAATCCGTTTCCCATCTCCAATCTCCACTGAGTATGCACCAATATGCTGGGTAATACCTCCGGCCTCTCCGGCAATGACATTAGAATCTCGTATTTTATCAAGCAGTGAGGTTTTACCATGGTCTACGTGACCCATCACAGTAACAATTGGGGCTCTAGGCATAAGGTCTTCGGGCTTATCCGGCTCTTCCTCAAGCACATCCTGAAGATCTGCGCTAATAAACTCAACCTTAAAACCAAACTCATCAGCTACCAGTGCCATGGTTTCGGCATCGAGCCTCTGATTAATGGAAACCATTAACCCTAGGTTCATGCACACATCAATAACCTCGGTTACAGCAACGTCCATCATGTTGGCCAGCTCATTGGCCGAAACAAACTCTGTCACTTTCAGGGTTTGCAAATCTTGCAACTCCTGTTCCATCTCTTGCTGGATTCGTGCGCTGGCCAAATCGCGCTTTTCGCGACGATAGCGTGCACCCTTTGACTTTCCGCCTTTACTGGTCAGACGGGCCAATGTTTCTTTAATTTGCTTTTGTACCTCTTCTTCGCTTACCTCTTGTCTTAGCTGGCGTTTACGGGGTTTCTTCTTAGCTTGCCCACGATCTACCTGCTTATCCTGCTGGGCACTTCTCTCTACCGGTTGTGATGAAGCGGCAACTTTTTGGTTATCCTTTTTAATGCGTTTACGCTTTTTCTTCTTGCTAGCGGCATCTTCACCCTCGGCTGCAGGTGTTCTCTTTCTGGGTTCAACCACAGGAAGATCAATTTTTCCTACCACAGTAGGACCCGTTAAGCGCTCTACATTACGGCGATATACTTTTACCTCCTCTTTTTCGGGTGGTGTAACTACAGGTTCTTCTTTAGCAGAAACAACAGGTGCTGCTGGCGCAGTTTCCTGTTCTGTAGCCTTAGGTTTCACCTCTGCTGCGGGCTGCTGAACAGGTTTATCTTTCCCTTTTGGTGCAGACTCTTTCTTTTTGGGCTTCTCGAGGTCGACATGTCCAACAACTTTAGGCTTTTTAAGCGTCTCCGTTTTAGTTTCAATGTGCTCTATGGGCGCTTTGGGAGTTTCCACTTTCGTCTCCTTTTTTGCCTCTTGTTTTGCGACCTCTTTGGGCTGCTCCTTAGGTTTTACCTCGGGTGTTTTCTCTTCCTCAACCTTAACAGGCGCCTTGGCTTTCTTCTGCTCAATATCAATCTTACCCTTAACCACAAGGTTTATTTGAGGTTTTTCTGCCTGAAACACTTTTTGCTCCGGAGTCACATTTTTAATCATCACCACCTCTTCCGGAGCATCCGCTTCGTCATCAGCCGTTTTAGCTGCTTCAACCTCCCCT
>CAZKPD010000134.1:0-6919 GCA_964554585.1 uncultured Rikenellaceae bacterium | reverse complement strand
ATTACGTTGGGTAACAAAGGGTACATCGCATGCCCCAGGGCTGGTCGATTAGGAATTTATCCTGTTTCAAATTACCTTTATCGGGTGGATACGAAAATCGCCCTGAACCGACGGGGCACGCAACGTACCCTCAGCCGATGGGGTACAATACGCTTCGCTTAACGGTGGCTACATCCCAACAAGTTGGGATTCTCGCCCCCTATTGTACCCCATCGGGCCCGGGAATCATCGGGCTTCATTCGCTCGGAACGGGTACGAAAGAAAGGCATCAAAGCCGAAGCCTACAGCCCCCATCACGAGGATTGGGGCCATGAAGCCCGATGAGACGCTGCTGCGCCCTTTCCTGTGTTTTGCAAGCAAAACCCATCGGGCTTCACAGCGCCAATCCCGGGCCCGTTGTGCTTCATGCAAAAAAAAACAGACAACATAGTTACAGATATTTTGAATTGTAAAAAATATTTTTGATATGGATAAAGAATTTAACTGGAACAAATTATATAAAATTGCAGGAGTTGCTGCACTCGTGGTTGTAATGATTATACCTATTCAAGTGGTTATTTTTTCATTATTTCCACCGCCAGAAGATTCAATGGGGTTTATAGAATTATTCCATGACAATTGGCTATTAGGACTTTTGAGTTTAGATCTATTATACTATTTCAATAATGCAATTTTAACATTGTTTTACGTGGGCTTATTTGTCTCAATGAAAAAAAATGATTTTACTATTATGCTAATTGCATTAATTATTGGATTAATAGGTATTACACTTTACTATGCTTCATCAATTGGATTTGAAATGCTGGCTCTAAGTAAACAATATTATCAAACAGACTCAGTTGAATATAAGCAACAATTATTATCAGTTGGACATGGATTAATTTTGAAATATAAAGGAACTGCTTTTGATGTTTATTATGTTTTAAATGCTATTGCTCTTATATTAATTTCAAAAACTATGTTTAACTCAAAAGAGTTTGGAAAAACGGCAGCAGTATTTGGGTTGCTTGCCGGATTATTTATGCTTATACCTTCAACAGCAGGGTCGATAGGATTAATTTTTTCATTAGTTTCTTTGATACCCTGGATTGTATTTTCAATAATAGTAGGACGGAAAATGTTAATCATGGCAAAAAAAACAGAATAACAATAATGCACGAAAGCACAACATAGGCTATAAGAAATGGCGGCATTATAGCAAAATTCAAACTTTGCAGCCCGCACGAGCATTAGTGGTTTATAAAAGTTACTCGCTCGCATTTCGCCACTTCTTATAGCCTCAGCCGTTAGCAGAAAACCCAAAGGTATAAAACGTGGGATTAATAAGAGGGAAAGCGTATCT
This sequence comes from uncultured Rikenellaceae bacterium, assembly GCA_964554585.1. Lineage (GTDB taxonomy): Bacteria > Bacteroidota > Bacteroidia > Bacteroidales > Tenuifilaceae > Perlabentimonas. Next base: position 5,577 of record CAZKPD010000134.1, on the reverse strand, counting down.
TTGACAGAGGGAAACAAAAAACCCGGCTTCATCACCAGCAAAAGGGACTGGGAGAGGAATCACCGGGACTACACTGCAAAGATAATAAAATTATGCATGGCAACAGCATAGTCGAACGAATTATTTCCACAGAGCGGCTTGAACCCTACCTGAATTATCACGGGAATGACCTGTCGAAAGCCCTAGCCCACTATAAAAGCAATATCCTTATATCGGAGGCGTTCTACCCGTTACTGGCTATACTGGAAGTCGGTTTGAGGAACTCTATGGACTACCAGCTCACCAAAAAGTTTGCCGAAAGGGCGTGGTATGACCACAGGGACTTTGTCAAGATAGCCAGTAGGTTCCAAATAGACAGAATATCGCAAGCCAGAACGAATATACTCTCAGAGAAGAAAGAGATAACCCCGGGGCGAATTATTGCAGAGCTATCCTTTGGTTTTTGGACCTCGCTATTCGACACAAAATTCGAGATGACACTTTGGAAGAACCTACGCTTGGCGTTTCCCAATTGCCCCAAAAATATTCGTAAACGAAAAACAATGAGCACCAAGTTCAATGGAATTCGGAGGTTAAGGAATCGTATCTTTCACCATGAGGCAATTTCGTGGAACTTATCCGTTCTGGTTGAATATAAAAAAGAAATAATAGAAGGGATTGCGTGGTTGGATAGCAAACTGGTAGATTGGGTATCAGAACTGAATCATATAGACGAAATCATTTCAAGATACCGAGAGACGATTGTTAAATGACGAGAACTACGTGCTACAACAGCGGCTTGGTTTCAGGCGGTGGCGACTTGCACGTTTGACTAAATTGCATACATTTGGTAGGAAGTTGGCTCGCAGGGTGTGTGCTGGGTATATCACCGCCCGAAACCCAATCCGCGGAACGATGGCTGTAATGGCACAGTAGACACCCAAAAAGTTTAACAGAACAATGCAATGATTTTTTATTTTCAACCGTTATCAATATTATGCGACGAATTCTTTTACTAATCTTACTGACACTTTCGTTAAGTACTTACGGTCAATCTAAAAAGTGGGAATTGTCTTTTCAGATAGAGCCTGAAATCACCTTACATAAAGATAGCTATGCCTGGTGGAAAGAGAACTCAAATATGACAACATTTAATTTTGGTGTTGCTTCTATAGCTCAATATCATTTCAACAATAATTTTTTCGCAAATGCAGGATTGGGTTTTATTTCAAGAACCCTTCAAACAGCCAATTTTTTAAATCAGGCTGCACTACCACCACCAAAGCAAAGTTTTACCCAAGAGCTTGTGACAACAGAATTAGTTTCATATAGGGTATTATCATTCCCAGTTAGCATTGGATATAATTTTCTTCGTAAAGAAAAATTCAACAGTTTTGTTACAACAGGTTTAGCAGGAAATTATTTATTGAACACCTTCTATAAGTCTAATTCCTCAAGATACGATGGTGCTTACAAGAAAAATTATTGGCAAGGCTATTCTTTAAGTATAGGTATAGGGATTGACTATAGAATAAACAAGAAATTATTTGCAACCTCAACGTTTTCTTATGCAATAGTTAATAAAGTTAAACAAGATGAGTATATCCAAAATAAAAACGGTACTGGTTTAGAGTTGAAGCATAATTTTTTATCGCTTCATATAGGCGTCAAATTTTCATTGTAAGGGAAAAGAGCCACATACAGCCAACAGCGCCTTGGCTTCAGCCCCGAGCCCCGAAGGCTCGGGAGCCAAGCCGCCAACCGATGGGGTACATTTATTGAGAAAAAAACCAAATTCCTTGCATATTGTTATCTTTTAAGATAACTTTGTGGCGTGCGAAAGATTATTTTCTACGAGACCCATTTTATTGACTTCTACCGAAACCAGGACCAAGGAGTTAAGCAAAAAATACAGTACGTTTTTGAACTCATAAGGCAAGTGAAGCATGTGCCTGAAAAGTTCTTGAAGCACCTTAAGGGATGTCTCGTTGTGCTTTTTCATGGTTTCCAGAAAAAAACGCAGAAGACGCCACCGCTAGAAATAAAAAAGGCGGAGCAACTGATGAATGAGTATTATGCTAGTAAAAAATAGAGGGTATGGACAAGTATGATAATATCAACACATTTGACGAGCTGATTGAACTGGAACATGGGCAGATTGGCACGGAGAGCAGGAGTAAATACGAGGAGGGTGCGCAAATGTTCATTGTTAGCGAAATGCTAAAAGTTGCTCGTCGGGAAGCCAATATAACCCAAGAAGAATTAGCTGAAAGGGCTGGAACAAAGAAAAGTTATATTTCCAAGCTTGAGAACGGGAAAGGGAATATACAGCTCTCAACACTATTCCGAATTTTTGAACAGGGTTTAGGGCGTAAAATCGGGCTGACTTTCCTATAGCAGACAAATAAACGACACCACAACAGCGCCTTAGTTTCAGGCATAGGTGATTTGTCCTATGGATAGAAACGCTTAACTTTGGATGGTGCTTTATGTTTACGCAAAAAGTCGACAAATTATTGCCTCGAAAAAAAACATGACTAATTAAAAGCTATAGTTATGAAAAAATTATGGATCAGCATGTTTGCAATCTTGTTGGTGATGTTCTCAAGCTGTGAAAAAAATGACGATGATATCACTACAGGATTAAAGGGAAAAATAAGATACGGTATTGGGGATTGTATGCCGATAATTAACGAGCCGTCAAGAGTCTATAATAATTACTATGGCAGGTTACACTTCATCGTAAAATCTGACTTGGACAATTTAGGAAATGGTGATTTTGATAAGCTAAAAGCTAATAGTATAACAAAACTAGTTTTTAACGGAAAGTTAGCCATAGAACTACCAATTGACACATTTGTAGTAATGCCCTCTGATGTATATGAGTATTCAGATTATAATACAATAATAATTCAAGAGGGTGTGGTATTAAAGAAAAATTTTAAATTCTGGAAATGCACAACCTATTAACTATAAGGATTATAGCAAATTAATAAAAAAACAAGCAAGCACAATACGCAATATTACCATTGGTGGGTACAGTGGTAGCATAAATGCATCTGCCCCGCACTGGCTCTTATAACGGTTGACAATGTTGTCGCTCCCAATCCGCCACTAGTCAGGTTGCAAGCCATTAACCAGCCTCATCCAAACTCATCATACAAAAAGCGGCTCAAGGTGAAACCACCAAGAGCCGCTCGTGCTATCATTAACGTAAATCCTTAAAAGTCGCTATTCATTGACATGAAAAACTCCTCATTGGTTGGCGTTTTTACCAAACGGTCGCGCAAAAACTCCATTGCTTCCACAGAGTTCATATCGGTAAGGTAGTTACGCAAAATCCAGGTTTTGTTAAGGGTATCCTTATCCAAAAGCAGGTCTTCGCGACGGGTACTGGAAAGGGTAACATCAACGGCAGGGTAAACCCTCTTATTGGAAAGCTTACGATCCAGCTGCAGCTCCATATTACCTGTTCCCTTAAACTCCTCAAAAATTACCTCATCCATTTTGCTGCCTGTATCGATTAGCGCAGTAGCAAGGATAGTCAGTGACCCTCCATTCTCAATATTTCGTGCAGCCCCAAAGAATCGTTTGGGTTTATGCAATGCGTTGGCATCAACACCCCCCGAAAGCACTTTACCCGATGCGGGTTGAACCGTGTTAAATGCCCTGGCCAATCGGGTGATAGAGTCTAACAAAATCACCACATCGTGTCCACATTCTACCATCCGTTTCGCTTTTTCCAGAACAATATTTGCCACCCTCACGTGCCTTTCGGCAGGCTCATCAAAGGTGGACGAAACCACCTCGGCATTAACGCTACGTGCCATATCGGTTACCTCCTCAGGACGCTCATCAATCAGCAGTACAATCATATACACCTCGGGGTGATTGGCAGCTATGGAGTTGGCAATATCCTTAAGCAGAATGGTTTTACCGGTTTTGGGTTGTGCAACAATAAGCCCACGTTGCCCTTTACCTATGGGTGAAAAAATATCAACCACCCTAGCCGAAAGGCTGTTTTGCCCATTTCCCAAAAGTTTAAACTTCTCATCGGGGAAAAGCGGGGTAAGAAAATCGAAAGGAATACGGTCGCGAATATAATCGGGGGTTCTTCCGTTAATCTCAACCACTTTAATCAAGGGAAAATACTTTTCGCTCTCCTTAGGCGGACGAATAGTACCCGTTACGGTATCTCCGGTTTTAAGCCCAAACAGCTTAATTTGCGACTGTGACACGTACACATCATCGGGCGAATTGAGGTAGTTATAATCTGCAGAGCGAAGGAATCCGTATCCATCAGCCATAATTTCGAGAACGCCCGTGGTGTTGATAATTCCCTCAAACTCAAGACGCTCCCCATTCCCTCTCTTTTCAAAGCCCTTTTTAGGTTGATGATCACGGGGAGTAAATTTTTTAACATTATCCGATTTCTCTTCCTGAGCAGGTTTTTCGATTACATTTTTCTCTGCTATTGCAGGCGTACTCTGAAGTTCTATCTTCTCCGTAGTAGCACCCTGTACCACCCTCTCCTCTTCCCTATTGCCTTTGGGCAATGGTTTTTCCTGCGGTTGATGCATGGGGCGTTTCTCTACATTTTCAGTATGCTCAGGTCTTCTGGAAACGCGAGGGCGAACGTTCCGATCGTTGGATTGGGTATCTCTCGGCTGTCTTCTTTCCTCTGTCGATGGGAATTGTTCCGCTGCTTGTCGAGGTTTCTGAGCACCCTCTCTTTCGGGTGCTACGCTCTTCTGCTCGCGCTTGGGCTCGGGCTTAGGGCCTTCTTTAGCCCGTTCGGGCTTTCTCTGACGCTTATCGGCATCCCTAGAGCCGCCCTTGTTATCTTGGCCAGATGAAGCATCAATGGCCTGTTGATCAAGAATCTTATATATAAGATCTTGTTTGCGTAAAGATTCTACGCGTTTAATATTCATTTCTTTAGCTATTTCCTTTAGCTCGGGCAATAACTTTTTGTTAAGTTCTAAAATGTCGTACATAGTATAATTAATGTGATTTTTTTCAGCGCTCAGCTTACCTTCTGATACGCAATAATGCCTTATTGGTATATAGAGCTCTGAATTAAAACGAATTGTTTAACGGGGAATTCAAGGAATACAAATCAGGAATAAGTTGCAATATTACACATTTTATTTTTTATCACCTAAAATTTCCAAAAAAAATGACCACACCAAAAAAAATATCGCCGTCATTTCGGGTAAAGAGCAAATTAATCCATATATTTCACGGTTAAAAACCACGGGTAATGCAATGAGGCAGCTAAAAATCATACGACAAGTCACCAATCGTGAAAGCCTTTCGCTAGATAAATACCTTTTTGAGATTGGAAAAGTTGATCTGCTCACTGCCGAACAGGAAGTGATACTAGCCCGTCGTGTTAAAGAGGGTGATAAAACGGCTTTGGACGAGCTGGTTAAGGCAAACCTTCGGTTTGTAGTTTCCGTTGCCAAGCAATATCAGAACCAAGGCCTTAGCCTGCCCGACCTTATTAACGAAGGGAATTTGGGCCTTATAAAGGCGGCTAAGCGTTTTGATGAGACCCGAGGATTTAAGTTTATATCGTATGCCGTTTGGTGGATT
>CAZKPD010000133.1:0-6945 GCA_964554585.1 uncultured Rikenellaceae bacterium | reverse complement strand
AATGAACAACGCTAACTACTAACCAAAACGGTCAACCCCTGGCAGGGAAGGTCATGACCTCTAAACTCTACCTTCTAATTTCAGAATTCTAAAAGAATGGCTACGCCGTTCCGAAATATCGGAATCGCAACATACGTTGCTCGGTTGCTTTTCCAGCCCACTGGGCCTCCTAAAATGTCGGCTTGTTTACAAAAAAATCCCTGACAGGAGTTTATGTTCCATCAGGGATTAAATTATTCTATGAGGAAATCCCTCGGGATTATTATGCGGTTACTCCATGCCCATGGCAATTCTTATACTTTTTACCACTCCCACAGGGGCAGGGATCATTACGACCAACCTTTTTCTCAACCCTAACAGGCTCTTTACTCCGCTCCTGCGTATTGGAGGCCGCTGCCATAGCATCGGAACGAGAGGTTTCGTACTGGCTCATATCCAAACCTCTACGCTGTGCAGCCTGTTGTACCTGACCCGGATCGGTAAGCGGGATATGGGCTTTCATCATAATAGAAATTGCCTCACGGTTTATCTTATCCAGCATATTCTTGAACAGCTCATACGCCTCAAACTTATAGATAAGTAAGGGGTCTTTCTGCTCGTAGGTAACGTTTTGTACGCTCTGTTTCAGGTCGTCCATCTCGCGCAAATGCTCTTTCCAATGCTCATCAATGATGTAAAGGATAATGGTTTTAGCAAATGCTCGGCTAATCTCTTTGGCATTGGTTTCAAATGCCTTTTTCAGATTGGTAACAATCTGGAATATCCGTTGGCCATCGGAAATGGGAACCACAATATTCTCGTATATAGCCCGCTGCTTTTCGTATACCTCCTTAATAACGGGGTAGGCTTGCTTGGCTATAATATTGGTTTTATTCTCATAGTTGGCCAAGGCCGCTCTATAAACCTTCTCGGTTAAATCGGAAGGTGACAGCTGACCATACTCCTTGGCACTACAAGGGGCTTCAATGGAAAGGTTTTGCAGCAACTGCAACTGAAAATCTTCAAACTCCATATTGCCATGGGCATCGTTCACAATAGCTACACTCACATCGTAAAGCATATTAGCCACATCCACATCAATCCGTTCCCCAAACAGGGCATTCTTACGGCGAGTGTAAATCACCTCACGTTGTGAGTTCATCACGTCGTCATACTCCAGCAGTCGTTTACGAATTCCAAAGTTGTTCTCTTCCACCTTTTTTTGAGCTCGCTCAATGGATTTGGAGATCATGGAGTGCTGAATTACCTCACCCTCTTCCAATCCCAACCTGTCCATCACGTTAGCAATACGGTCGGAACCGAACAGGCGCATCAAATCGTCTTCCAGCGAAACAAAGAATTGGGATGAACCCGGGTCTCCCTGACGGCCGGAACGGCCGCGCAGCTGCCTGTCCACACGCCTAGATTCGTGGCGCTCGGTACCAATAATGGCCAAACCTCCATCCTCTTTCACCTGCTGAACCAGCTTAATGTCGGTACCCCTACCTGCCATGTTGGTGGCAATGGTTACCGCCTTAGCCCTACCCGCTTCGGCCACAATATCGGCCTCGCGCTGGTGCAGCTTAGCGTTGAGCACGTTGTGCCTTATGCCCTGCATTTTAAGCATTCGGCTGAGTAGCTCCGAAATCTCCACCGAAGTAGTACCCACCAGTACCGGACGACCCGCCTTGGTCAGCGATACTACCTCGTCAATAACGGCAATATACTTTTCGCGCTTGGTTTTGTACACCAAATCCTGCCTATCATCACGAATAATAGGCCTATTGGTGGGAATAACCACCACATCGAGCTCGTAGATTGACCAAAACTCTCCCGCTTCGGTTTCAGCAGTACCGGTCATCCCTGCCAATTTGTGGTACATCCGGAAATAGTTCTGTAGCGTAATGGTAGCAAAGGCTTGCGTGGCAGCCTCTACCTTAACCCGCTCTTTGGCCTCAATAGCCTGGTGCAGCCCGTCGGAGTAGCGACGCCCTTCGAGGATACGTCCTGTTTGCTCATCCACAATCTTCACCTTATTATCCATCACCACATACTCCACATCCTTTTCGAACATGGCATAGGCTTTTAGCAGCTGGTGAACGGTGTGTACCCTTTCCGATTTGATGGAAAAATCGCGGATTAGGCTCTCTTTGGCTTCAATTTTTTCTTGTTGAGAGATCGTCTTTTTCTCCAGCTCGGCTATTTCACTCCCGATATCGGGAAGAATAAAGAACTTTGGATCTTCCGATGCGCTGGTAATCAAATCAATACCCTTATCGGTAAGCTCTACAGAGTTTTGTTTCTCATCAATCACAAAGAACAGATCATCGGTAACAATATGCATGTTCTTGTTATTCTCCTGCATATAAAAGTTCTCTGTTTTAAGCAAGAGTGCCTTAATACCCTGTTCGCTCAAATACTTAATAAGCGGTTTATATTTAGGGAATCCCTTGAAGGCTCTTAGCAGGATTTTACCGCCCTCCTCGTTGTTCTCTTCACCAATAAGCTTTTTGGCATCGGCCAGCAGCTGGGTTACTAGGTTACGCTGGGCATTGAACAGTTTCTCTACCTTGGGCTTATACTCTTGAAACATCTGATCGTCGCCACGGGGAACCGGACCCGAAATGATAAGCGGAGTTCTGGCATCGTCAATCAAAACCGAGTCTACCTCGTCCACAATGGCATAGTGGTGCTTGCGCTGCACCAGATCGGATGGTGAAATGGACATATTGTCGCGCAGGTAGTCGAAGCCAAACTCGTTGTTGGTTCCAAAGGTGATATCGGCCAAATAGGCGTTTCGCCTATCCTCGCTATTGGGCTGATGCTTATCGATACAATCGACCGACAGGCCATGGAACTCATAGATGGGTCCCATCCACTCCGAGTCGCGTCGGGCCAGATAGTCGTTAACGGTTACCACATGCACCCCCAAACCGGCAAGCGCATTGAGAAAAACGGGTAGCGTAGCTACAAGGGTTTTACCCTCTCCCGTGGCCATCTCTGCAATCTTACCCTGATGCAGAACTACTCCACCAATGAGCTGCACATCGTAGTGCACCATATCCCACACAATTTCATTCCCTCCGGCAACCCAGCGGTTTTTATAAATGGCCTTATCGCCCTGAATGGTAACAAAATCTTTTTTTGCGCCTAAATTCCTGTCAAACTGATTGGCAGTAACCTCTACCGTTTCATTTTCAGTAAACCGGCGTGCTGTTTCTTTGATTATTGAAAATGCCTCGGGCAGGATTTCGTCCAGCACCACCTCAACCTTTTCATCAATCTGCTTTCGGAGCTTATCTATTTCATGGGAGAATGCCTCTTTCTCGTCAAAGCTATACTCTTGGGACTCCAACTTCCCGTTCAGCTCATCCACTTTAGCCATGTCCTGAGCATAGCTCTCTCTCACCTTAACCTTTAGCCTCTCCGATTCAGCCCTTAGCTCATCATTGGTCATCGATTCAAAGCTCGGATAAACGGCTTTAATCTTATCCACGTAAGGAACTAGTAATTTTAAATCGCGCGTGGCCTTATCCCCAAAAAATTTCGAGATAATCCTATTAAATGCACCCATATGTATATAAATATTTAATGTTTAATGCTACTATACAGAACTTACAAAGTTAGCAGAATTTTAAAAGATGATGAAGCATTAACATATTTTAATGGAGCAAAAAAATGGTTTGGTATTTGCAAACCCAAACCATTTTCATTTCAAGACATGCAACTAACCAAACCTAAAAAACCTATTTCTCCAGATTAGCAACCGAAAAATTATCCTCTCCCAGCTGGGATCCCAGTTGGAAACGCTGAACTTTCATCTCGGAGTACCTGTTGCTCTTCATATTCTTCATTTCCATTTGGTAAGAGAAATAGCGTCCGTTCGACTGCTCCCGATAGTCGCCAAAGGTGTGTATTTTAATCAGGTTGTCATTGCGATCATACAGCTCGCTTTTCTGCACCAAGTTGGTAGATTTTTCAATGTATGAAACCCGGCGATTATATCCGTACTCACTCTCCACATTTTTGTCCTTGGCCAGGGTTTCAATCTTCCAGCACTCCTTGCCATTCAGCTGCTCTTCGCCCAGCATCTTATAGGTAAAGTCGTCAATATTGGGCTTACTCATATCGGCATTGGAGAACTCAGAACCCATAAAGCTTTTGCCCTTTTCGGTAGTTACAATGCGACGGGTGCGGCGCATGGAGGGAAGATAAATCCACATATCATCCGCTTTGTCGTTATAATCATAAATAAGGATTGAGGTACCCTGCACCTCGGCAGGAGACAGAAAACGCATAAGCGTTTTAGTGGTTACTCCAAATGTTCGGGTTGCAACCGCCACCTGTCGTTCACGTGTATTGCCTTTGCCGTCATGAATCAGCAAAAAAGCAGACATCTCCATGGATTCAAACTCAATCACCTGAGTAGACTTCTCAACAATTGTTCGAGCATCCTGTGCTTGGGGTTGAAAAGAGAAAGAAAATAATGCGATTGTTAAAATTACTAGTGTTCTCATATCATTATCAGTTTTAAAATTTCAGATGAATAGTAGTTTACCCTTTCATAAAGCTAATGCTCTCACCATTTTTTTGTAAAAACTTTGGCTCTCGCAAACGAATAATAGCCGGTATAAGGATAATGGCACAGAGCAAGCACAGCAGAAGTGAGAAAATGATGAGGAAAGCAAACGTTTTTAGCAATGTCATCCCCGAAAAGAAGAGCACTGCAAAACCTATCATAACCGAAAAGGCGTTTATGGCAATGCCACGCCCTGTGGTTACCAGCGTATTTTGAATGGCCTCAGCATAGGTACGACCAATGCTCAGCTCATATTTTATCCTCCAGAATAGGTGAATTGTATAATCGACCCCTAACCCGATGGCAATGGAGGATAGCAATGAATTAGCAATATCCAGCTGAAGATTGAGCCACCCCATTAATCCAAAATTAAAGATCAGGGTAACAATCAGCGGAATACTCCCCATGAGCCCTGCAGAGACCGATTTAAAGATAAGCCCAAGGAGAATGGCTATGGTCAATAGCGCAAAAATCAATGAATAAATTTGTCCCACCACAACAGAATTGGATATCTCCTTTTCTACCAAACAGTACCCGGCCATAAGCGTAGCTGCAGGGTTCTCGTCAACCAGCTCATGAATGCGATCCTCAACCCTATTAAAGCCCTCCATATTGGTGGCCGCAAACTGTATGGTTACAATGGCTTTAGTAAACCCAAAATCTACAAATTTTTCTAAATCTTCGGGGTCACCACTCATATTGTAAAACTCGATATACTGTGCTATGGCCTCGCGCGAATCCGGTATGGTATCATAGAATTCGCTCCCGGGATCGTTGAGCGAACGGCTGATAATCCGAATAATTGATGCTATGGAGGTAACATTGCCCACACCCTCCACGGGAAGTAGTTCGGTCTCAAGTCTATCCATGGATTGCATCACTTCCGGATCCAAAATATCGCCCTCAAACATTACATTGATAATTTTTGTCCCTCCAAATTCCTCATTGGCAATATCGGCAGAGAGCCTTAAAGAGTGCTTTTTGGGCATCATTTTTTCTAAATTGACACTCACCTCTAAACGCGATATCCCAATCCCCACCACAACCATAGCTATAAGGAATGTGGAAATGACCAGCTTGGGCTTGCCAACCGAAACTTTCGCTGTCCATTTCAGTATTTTATCAATGATAGATTGCTTGCCACCGGTATAAACCTTTGCCTTTTTCCCTTTTTTCATACCAACCATTATGGCCGGAATAAAATAGAGGCTTAACAGCAGCGCAAAAGCAATAGCCACGGAGCTAACTACACCCATTTGCTTGGCAGGCAACAGGATATGAGCAATAAGCCCCATAACCCCGAAAATAGTGGTAAGCCCTGTGAGCACAATGGGTTTAGAAAGTTGTTTAAGTGACTCCTGAATTATTTGTTCCATGCTCCAATCGGGCTGAGTGGAATTGAGCTCCTGATAACGTGCAACAATATGTACCCCATAGTTATTGGCAATGGCAATCATCATAATGGGGGTCAACACAGCGACTAAGCTTAAATCGTACCCCAACAGGGGCATCAGTCCCATTGCTAGCGCTATGGACATAACCACTACCGAGAAGGGTAGCAGAACGCCCCTAATCTCCCTAAAAGAGAGGTAGAGAAAAGCCAGCATGATGAGCAGCCCAAGGGGCATGAGGATTGCCAAATCGCGCGTGGCTTTTAGCTGTACCTCGTGGCGCAAATAGGGTAATCCATTGAGGTAAAACTGCTCACTTCCGGGGTATTCATTCAACGTAGACAGGACAAACTCTACGAGTTCCTTATCGGTTACTCCCTCATTGGCATTGAGAATAATCATCGTGTACTTAAAGTCATCAGAGACCAAAAGCTCATAGGCCAAAGGGTTAACCCGAAGTTCATCTTTCAGCTCTTCGCACTCCTGTGGAGTTTCAGGTATATATCGTACTGCCGGATCTACCAGCATACTGCCCTCCTCGCCTCTGATATATTTGGTTTGAAAAAGAGAAACGACCTCATTCACCAAGTCGGATTGCTGTAACTCATGGCTAATATTCTCTATCCTTGTCAATGTCTCTGCATTGATTACATCCTCTGCGCTAAAAATGATAAGGGTGGGTTCAAATTTACCAAACTCCTCTTCCAATCGTTCATTGTTAATTAAGGGTTCCAACCCTTGGGGCAGGTAGTCCATTAAGTTGGGATTAATACGCGCTTTGGTGAGAGGGATTAGTATAAGCACAGCAAATACGATGGGCAGTGCAATAATCCACTTTCGATAACGGGTTATAAACTTAGCGTTTGTCATGTTGTTCCTTTTTCTAATTCATTAATAGTTAAAGGCTAAAATGTTACCTCGAGCCCGACAGAAATGCCATTCATTACCCTGCCCGACATGTTAAAGATGCTCTCGGAGGGGCCAAACATATAGTTA
>CAZKPD010000132.1:3208-6993 GCA_964554585.1 uncultured Rikenellaceae bacterium | reverse complement strand
GCAAAAATCATCATGGCTTTGTAAAAAACCATCACATAGTTGATGCTTCCCTTTTTGGTGCTCTCCCCCTTATAGTGGATAATAGTGGTTTCGGGGTAGTAGTAGTTCTTATAACCGCCTTTTAGAATTCGGTACGACAGATCGATATCCTCGCCATACATAAAGAAGGCTTCATCCAACAATCCCACCTTATCCAGCGCCTCTTTGCGCATAAACATAAATGCCCCGGGAAGAATCTCAATCTCATGGGTTTCATTGGGGCTTAGGTGCCCCAGGTGATAGCGCGCAAAGATTCGGGATTTGGGAAAAAGACGAGATAGACCAAAAATCTTATAGAATGAAACCATGGGCGAAGGCATGGCCCGCTTAGATTCGGGCAGGAAGTTACCCTTGCCGTCAATCATTTTTACCGACATGCTGCCTGCCTGCGGACGCTCATCCATAAATGCGATACATTTGGCAAAGGTATCCTCCTCCACCACGGTATCGGGATTGAGCAGCAGCACATACTTGCCTTTGGCAATACGCATGGCCTGATTGTTGGCATAGGAGAACCCGTAATTCTCCGTATTCTCAATAAGATGAACCTGAGGAAATCGGCGGCGCACCATTTGGCACGATCCGTCGGCTGATGCATTATCAACCACAAACACTTCGGCATCAATCCCCTCTAACGATTTGTAAACCGAGATAAGGCATTGCTCCAAGAAGTGCTTAACGTTATAGTTAACAATTACAACCGACAGGGTCATTGGCACCAAGTTTAGTAGAGCCCAAAGGTATAAAAAACTTATCTGCTCTCCATACAAACATTGATGTTTACTCTAAAGGAGAAAGTATGGTAAGATTAATGGTATCATAAGTAATAATACGTTTACAAATCTGCCCAAATAGCCTAGTAACTATAACAGCCCATAGCACTTTTATGATCTAATGCTAGAATAAATCAAAACAACAATTCTATTTTTTAGAATATAATTTTGTTTATCAAAATACTCCATATATTTGCCATGAAAATCAATGAGTAATGAGAATATTCACTGAGCAACGGTTGAAGGAATACATTGAGGACAATCCGCAAAGTAAGATCGCCTTGCAAGAATGGGTAGCAACCGTTAAACGTGCTGAATGGCATTGTTTTGCGGATATAAAACAAGCATACAACTCGGTTGACAACGTGGGTAACGGTCGATATGTTTTTAACATTAAAGGGAACGATTATCGGCTTGTGGTGCTAATCAAGTTTAACATTCAGTTTATATACATTCGCTTTGTGGGTACTCATAACGAGTATGATAAGATAAAAGATATTTCAAACCTTTAAACTTTGAAATTATGATACGATTAGAGACAAAAGAGCAGTACGATTGGGCGGTGGCTAGAGTTGAAGAACTGCTTCCATTGGTGAAGGAAGACACACCATCCGACGATACTCATTTTATTGAGCTGGAACTACTTTCAAATTTAGTTGCCGACTACTCCGAAGAGCATTTTCGCATTGGCACGCCCAGCCTGGTTGATGTGTTGAATCTACGCCTATACGAGATGAAGCTCACCCAAAAGCAGCTTGCCGAATTGATTGGAGTAAGCCCCTCGCGTATAAGTGACTATATGAGCGGAAAATGTGAACCTACTCTATCCGTAGCCAGAACCATTAGCCAAAAGTTAAACATTGACTCTTCGGTAGTTTTAGGGGTATAGCATTTTTTGTGCATTAAACACTGCAATGTATGCCCGCTCGACCTTTTTCGGTTTCTTCCGCCCATGAGAATGACGGTACGATCATTTTTTAATCAAGCGTACATACACGATAGAATGAAGGAATGATCTGGATGAAGGAAGAAACTACAGCTCTACTTAAACTCCGTTTCGGGTATTCCGTCACCCGAAATCCGTAAACGATGGAAGTAATCGGGTACAGGTTTGCCCAGCAAATCGTCCACATACATACGTGCCAAGCCCATTCCCAACATAAATCCATGCCCACGGAGACCGGTAAATAATCCCTGATCGGGATCGATATACATACGCGGCTCTACGTAGTATCCAGCCCACACCGCCTGAAAGCCTACGGAGGTCAATTCAGGAATCCAGCCTGAGAATACTTCGGAGGCTATTTCGATAAACGCTTGAGAGTTTACCTTTAGGTCCTTGCCCGTTTCCTGAGAATCCACTGCCGGTGATGCACAACCAATTATCTGCCCCGTTTCGGCCAGCTGCTGACCATATACCGCCGCAAAACCCTTGTAATTCTGTCGGTCAATCAGCATGGGCAGCGGAGTATTATTAATACCCATCCAGGGCAAACGGCGGGTGATAAAAGCTTGATGCTTTACCGGGTAGATTCCGGTATTGATACCCAGCTGCTGCGAAAACTTCTCACCCCCTGCACCTAACGCATTTACAAAATGCTCTGCATGGTATTGGATATAGCCCTTGTCGTGGTCGCGAACCAAAGCCACATACCCATTCCCATCCTTATGTACACTGATCAACTCACAATCCTCTTTAACCACTCCTCCTTTAGAAATCCCAATTTTGCGAAGCAAATCAACCACTTTGCCGGGAGTGGCCTGCCAGCAATTCTGGGTGATAAGTGCAGCCTTATAAGTGCTGATGCTTTTGCTGAAGTATGGCGAAATCTCCTTACAAAAATCTTTGGGCTCCACCATTTTTGCAACGCTCCACGCTTTTGAGTCCTCAAGTGCTTTATAGGTTGCCTCATTATGGGCAAAATTTACGTAAAGGCTGGGCCGATAATCGATATTGCTCAATGCTTGGAGCTCCTTAAAAATCCCGAGGTTTACCTCTGCTATCCGGGCTATCTCGGGTACAGAAAAAGCGGTTCTGCCTCCGGCAATGTTCCGCCAGCTGGCACCGCGACCATGGTTTATCATCACCGGAGCCAAACCTGCTTCGGACATATACCTAAACAGCGCACTACCCCCAATTCCTCCTCCTGCAATAAGCGCTTTAACCTTCTCAACCCTCAATGGTTTTCCGTTAATGCCTGTTATATAGTTTTCGGGGACCTCACGGGGAAACAGCTCACCCATATTCACCTGATTGCTCAATGGCCCTCGAGGGGTTGCATCACCAACAATCTGAATCCCCTTAGGAATTAGCGCTGTTTTTAAACGCTTAATACAACGCTTACCCCTGCATGCACCCATCCCAAGGCGGGTGGTATGCTTAATCTCATCCACAGAAATAAACTGCCGATCACCAATGGTTTCCAACACCTCATCTAGGGTTACGTCATCGCAATGGCAAACGTATGTTTTCTCCTTAGGAGTGTAATCAATCGGTTTAAGCTCCACGGGAGTTGGATAGCTCTCTTTAACGATAAACCCTCTTGCGCTTAGCAACTCATCTTGATGCACATCATGGCTTTTTACTCTGGCAATATTCGTTTTATTGGGCTTTTTTAGAATTTTCTCAATGGTACCCGTGCCCACTTTCTTCCCGTTGTTATCCACCAAAAATACCTCACTCCCCTCAACAGCCTCGTACTCTATGGGCAAAAACAGCCAATCCTTACCGTAGTGATACCCAAAAATGGCCAATCCCGGACATTGATATACACAATCCATACAGCCAATACATTTAGTGTAATCCACAACAGGAACGGTACTGGTTGAGTTTTTGGTAATTGCCCCATGGGGGCAAGCAAATGTGCAGGGGTTACAGGCAAAGCCGTATAGGCAATCGATGACTACAAACGGTTTTTTCGATTTTCGCTCCTCATCGGGCTGGTAGGGTTCTTCTATTACCCGAATGGGATG
>CAZKPD010000132.1:0-3198 GCA_964554585.1 uncultured Rikenellaceae bacterium | reverse complement strand
ATCAATATACTCCTTGCTAATGCCCAAAAAGTCATCATAGCTATACCTCGCACCCATCTCCTGCAACACTTCGTAGGCTGCTTGTTTACCGCGCAGCACAGCGCTGGTTCCCTCACCAATCCGAATGGCATCACCCACTCCATAGCAAGAGCGTCCAAATACCTGATTCCCTTTTATGAGCAGCTGATCATCGGGAACCAGTCCGGTACAGATATTAATGGCATCAATACCCTCAATAAGCTGCTCGGTTCCGGGTATGGGCTCAAAGTTTTTACAATCGGCTACAATAGCACCTACAATGCCTGTACGATCCTCGTTGGGTATGGCTTTTAGCAAAATCTTACCGAGCATTACCGGAATTCCCAGCCTACGGACCCTGTTTGCCTGAACAGGGAATCCCCCTTCGTGTGGCATGGCTTCGATAATGGCCTTTACGTTTGCCCCTGCCTGCATCAGCTGATAGCTGGTAAGGTACCCAATATTGCCGGCGCCCACGGTAAGCACATTTTTACCCAAAAGGGTAAACTCCTGGTTCATCATTTTTTGAACAACAGCAGCGGTATATACCCCAGGCACATCATCGTTTTCAAAAGTGGGCATAAAGGGTACAGCACCCGTAGCCACCACCAAGTGGTCGGCCTCAACATAGTAGATCTCTTCGGTTCGAATATTTTTAATGGCAATACGCTTCCCCTCCAGAATATCCCACACAGTGCTATTGAGGAAGATCCCCTCATGGGTATCGCCTGCAAGTGTTTTGGCGATATCGAATCCGCGCATTCCACCAAACCTCCTCTCTTTTTCGAAGAAAAAGAATTGGTGGGTTTGCATGTTAAACTGCCCTCCAATGGTAGGGTTATTGTCAATCACAACATTCTCCACCCCATGCTTTAGCAGCATTTCACGGGCAGCCAATCCTGCCGGACCTGCCCCAATAATGGCTACTGTAGTTTTATAAACCTTGATGGGGTCGTGCTTATGAGGGACCTCTATCGTAGGGGTATGCTCGTGAGGAATTTCCCTTACCTCTTTTACCCCATCCACCGGAGTGATGCAGATTCGTTTAATCTTCCCATCAACCAGCATCTCGCATGCTCCACATTTGCCGATACCGCACTCTAGGCTTCGCTCCCGATTATCGAGACTGTGGCTATGAACCGGAAATCCGGCCTGATGGAGCGCAGCCGCTATGGTAAAGCCCAATTCTCCCTCAACGGATTGACCTTGGAACATGAATTGAGTCCTTTTGGATTGAGGAATATCGAGGACCGGATGTTTTACAATTTTTCGCATGGCTTGGTAGTGGTTAGATTTACAACCTAGGGGTCTGTTGTTGCGAAGTTAACGCCAAAACCATCTAAGAACAATGATGTTTGTCAGGGTTGAGTGGCAAATTTTGGGTTGCTTTAAGCGTGCTTTTCCGGAGAGATTATGATTAAAAAAACGGGTAAGCCAATTGGCTTACCCGTTATCCATTTAATTATCAGGCTATCTATTGACCACTATTCGAAGCGTTGCCCAATCCTTTTGCGAAGCAATTCTGAGCAGGTACACTCCGGGTGACAATCCGTTCACATTAATTTGGTCAATAGAATTCTCGTAGGTATAAATTGTACTGTTGTAAACCACTTGCCCCACAGGCGAAATCAGCTCAACAGTAAATACCTTATCGCCCATATCTGTCATACTTAACGTAAGAACATCATCCACCGGGTTGGGATACACTTTTATTACCCCTCCACCAAATATGGGGTGTACCCAGTTGGCATTGAGCAGCACAATGGTATCGGAGGCGCTACAGCCCCACTCATTGGTTACCTCAATCCAATATTTACCCGGCTCAAGAACCTCTATGGATGAAGCCGTACTTCCGGTACTCCACAAATAGGTAACACCGCCCACACCGGCTACAAGCGTGTAGGGGAACTCAACATAGGCAGTATCGGGACCAAGGTTTACGCTGGGCGTAGGATGCACATTGGTGATATGCTCATACTCATTACCTTCGACTCCGGCGTAGTCAACCCTGAAATCAAGCGTATAGGAGGTGTTGGGAGCCAGATTTAGCTTTTGATCGAACAGATAGACAACCTCATCATCCACATTAAAGATATTGCTTAGCGTAAAGGTCTCGGTAATTTCCAATGGAGTGGCATAATCTACCGTACAATTTACCGTAAGCACGGCGCCCTGTCCCAAGGCATGGTTACGCTCGTTCTTAAGCACAATCTCAATGGGCATATTGGGCACACGGCACTGTTCCTCAGCCGGAGTAGTCACACTTACCACATTGATATCAGATTTATTAAAGATGATATAGACCTCATCATACCCCTCGCAACCGTTGGCATCGGCAACGGTAACGTAGTATAGCCCGGTTTGCGTGGCGGTATAGGTTTGGCCTGTGGATCCGTCCTGCCATAAAAAGGCAACATATTGTGACCCTGCATCCAAAGTAATGGGAATATAGGTATAAACCGTATCGGCCATTCCAAAGGAGAAATTAACGGGAGGGTATGAGTCAACCGGATAGATAATCCGATTATTCTCCGGAATCATATCATTTTGCACATCTACCCAAAGCTCTACGTTATGCATTCCGGGTTGCGACAGATCAATCGTCTCATTGAGCGTTACTGTCATCTCCTGGTTAAGGCCAAAAGGCGATGAAAGCACCAGATCCTCATCATAATCTACACCATTCAACTCATACCCAAGATTTAGTACACTTCCGGTGGGGAACACATAATTTCCGCTGTTCTTAAACTTAAGCGTAACAGGCTCGGAATCGCTCAGCTCACATGCCGAAACGGGTGCTATAATATCTGTTATTTCAATATCATGCACATAGAAAGTGAGCGTAACCTCAGCATACCCCTGACAACCGGAGAAGTCGGTAACCGTAACCGAATAGGTTCCGCTTTGAGTTGCCGTAAAGGTTCGCTGAGTGCTATTGTCGTGCCAGCTATACGCATTAAAATAACCGGGATCAAGAATCTCTTGCCAAGCATGCACATCCCTATCTTCGCCCAGGGTAACAGTAGGATAGCCAAGGGCATTCACGTTCTTGTTGAGCGAGTTATTGTTTTGATACACCTCGGTGGTGGCTGAGTTCACATCAACCCTAATGGTTGCTGTGGACATACCCCCCAGATTCACTTTTTGCCCCAGGGTGATACTTATGGATGTTTGCGGCAA
>CAZKPD010000131.1:0-7016 GCA_964554585.1 uncultured Rikenellaceae bacterium | reverse complement strand
TTCCCACGCTACCTAGTTGAACGCTCACCGGATAGGTGAAGCCTACCATGAACTCGTGTACCAGCTCCGGATCGTTGGTAAAATCATCATACGTTCCCCCTGGCTCTGTGAAGTTCTCCAGCGGACCAAAAGTGAATCCGATAAGGTCACTCCACTGATTAGAAGTGGCTCCAGACGCACAGTATTCAGGAACAAAACCAATAATAAATTGTATTTGATCTTCGGCAATATAACCTCCCGACGTGGTTTTAACTTTAAGGGTAGCCACAGTACCTGGAGTGGACTCGCTCGATGCTGATACCGAATACTCTAAATTAACAGAAGCTCCAACTCCCAGTGATTCCACATTGAATGTGCCATTTACAATGGTCAGCATATTACTGGTTGTGGTAAGCGTAGTATTAAGATTACTTATAGAAGCATGTCCGTTATTGCTAAGCTCAATAATAAGAATACCAGACTCACCCGGATCCAACACATTATTACTATTCCCAGATTCACTGTCATTTACGGAAATCTCGCCATACACCAAAACAGGTGCATTGGCTTTAATATTAAAATTCTGTGCCCAACTATAGGTTTCTCCACCATATTGCCCTTGAATAGTAACCGTAAATACTATGGGATGTTGGTCGGGTACATTATCTGAAATCTTAATAGTAAAGGCATTTTCTAAAGAAATTTCATTGCCAGGAGTGATATTTCCTCCGGTTTGGGTTGCATCGGTAATGGTAACGTAAGAGTTTTCACTACTTAATGTTGCAACAACAGAGTTTGCGGTATAAGGGTCTTCAGAGATATTCTCAAGTACTACGCTAATGCCAACATTCTTACCATAGTCGGGTGTAGTACTAAGACTGTATGACTTAAGAACAACATATGGTTCATCGGCAGGAACCGCAGATATTTCACCCACGTAGGTTACTTTGTTGTATGCTGTAACAGTTAATGTCAAATCCATTGGTGTAACAATAGGCTCATCAAAAGCGATCGTTACACTGCCATCTTGAACAATTCCTTTAGCTACAAGAACTGTTTCATTATCATCATTTACATACGAGATAGCAGCCAAAGCACCTTCCACGTCACATGAGATGTTAAAAGAGATAGTTCCTAAAAACATGGTAGGGTTATGAGAAACGCTCATTTGTTCCGGAGTATCCGTACGCACCATAAACGAGGGGTCTCCAAAGATAACCCACGTGTTAGTCATTTGGGTTCCGTTGGTACCATACACATCGTTCATCTTCATACAAGCATTAATGGCCAAACCGCCATATGTGCGCTTAATATTGTTTTGGTATGATTCCACCAGAATATCGGTAAATTCATCCTGCGCTCTCATGGGTGGAGCCCAAGATTGGTTAACCGTTGAGGCAAAAATACCGATGGAACCCGTTGGCCCTTCGTTGGTAGTTGCTCTAGCAAATCCTTCGGCAAAGCAATGCTTGTTATTAAAATCTCCATTAACACAGGCCACGTCCATGATATAGGGGTACTTACCAACATTAGTAAGGCTGCTCATATGGCTTACACCAAATCCGGTAGTTACCCATGTGGTTTGGCTGCCGTGTCCGGTGTAGTTTATAAAGCTAACACCATCATTGATGTTTTGTGTAACAGCTGCGGCTGTTGCACCAGATTGTCCCTGATAAATCTTATGAACAACGCTATAGGTGTAGTCAAGAAGTTTGTTTCTAATTACATCCATGTGTTGGATATCACTTTCGCCATTATCACCACCAGAACCACCTTCATTGGAGGCAATACCCATGGCCACCTTAGTCCAACTATCAGCAGAGGTTAGGTCACGCTCATAGGTAATGGTTTTTAAAACTTGATCTTCAACATGCTGTACGGTTTCGGCAGAGAAACGGCCAATAAAAGCCTCTGCATAGGAGTCAGTTCCTACAATATGCCCATAAGCAGCATCGCTATCTCCTGTTTTTGAAAGGGGAGGAATATGCTGACCATCACCCACGAGTAGGACAAAGGTTAAACCCTCTTCGCTGTTATACTGGTTAGTTATATAGGTCTTAAGGTTATTGGCCGAACCACCGGCATCGGCATAGCTAATTAGTTTGGTGGGCTGTCCCTTTTGATTTTTCCAATTTACCAAAGGCTTAACAGCGTCAAGGTAGTTAGCATGAGCAACCACTAACAATAGACCATCCTCTTCGATGGGGGTATACTTTGCAGAGGAGGCATAGTTTAAAAAATTGCGAGAATAGATACTATGAAATTCCTCTGATACGGTTTTATTGGCTCGCTGATCAATGAGTTCGTTAACCCCTGGTTCGTTATTGGGAACTATTTTTACGGTTATCTCCTTATATACTCTCAAGGTTCTGGTAACCGGATTATACTGTAGTGGATAAACCTCTACGGATTGACCACGATAATCGCGCAATACGTATGGGTCCCGAAGTTTTGCCAACTCTCCGGGAAAAAAATCATTGGTATTGTAAATCTCCCCCTTTTTAAAAGGCACAGCAGAAGGGGTAATGTCTCGGGTTAAATTCCCTTTTGACGGTGCAATATCCATATTCTGGAATTCCTCGTACTGACCAAGTTCCACAAACACCTCTGTGGACCCAAGATTCGGAATAATTACAGACCCTTGCAAGTACATCAGTTCCGGGCTTCCCTCTTCCATTACAAGAGGAGCCTGGCCGCTAAAGGGGATAAGCATTTGACCATAGCTTTCCGTTTCAACCTCTAGCAGGTCCATTTGGTTCAATGAAAACTTTAAGACAATAGCATTATGATCATCGGATACAACTTCAACCGTGTTGGGTTTTGCTGCATCATTAAAGATCAGATTCTGCTTTTGGGCCATTCCGTTAGGTGCCATAAACAGCATGACAACAACTGCCCATACAACCGATAACTTTTGAAACAGATTGTTCTTCATAAAGACAAGATTTAAACCATTGTTGATGGTTGTTATTTAGAAATAAAACAATTTTTTAAGTTCGCCAAGATATAAACTCTCTTTGAGAAAAGGGGTTAATTCTTAATAAATTTTATAACACCTGTTTCTCCATTAGCAAATTGTGCCTTCAGGATATAAACCCCTGAGGGGAAAATACTCACATCTACGTGCTGTGTTGCAGCATTCAACTTATCTGCATAGAGCAGCTGACCGGTTAATGAGTAGATATAGAAATCCCCCTTTAGGTCTTTCGCATTAGCGATATTGATGTAAGACGAAGTTGGTATAGGGAAAACCTCTATGGAACTCGCATCGATAAGTTCAACTCCTGTGGCCCAAGTTACAAATTCTATCACCTCTCCAAATACCTCTCCCAACTCATTCTCCGCTTTTAAACGGTATGCGTAAAGAGTCCCAGGCTCAAGGTTAGAAACCAGATGGTTGACCTCAATGTTGTCTACACCAGCCAACGTTTCGGCCATATCAAATGTAAACTCATCAATGTTGGTTTTACCCCACTGGAATTGGGCTGCTGTTTGTGTCCCTTTGGGATTAATCAATCCGCGAAGCTCAACTGCAGTTGAGCTATGGAAGACGGGTTCAAGGGTTTGAACCTCGGGTAGAGTACCTAATAGCTGACCGGTAATAACCACATCATCAACGCTCCAATAGTAGGCCCAAGTCCCAGTATAGTTCCATGCAAACTGCATTTCTTGGATGTTTTCGATGTTGTTAAAAGTGTGCTGGAATTGGGAAGGATTGGAGGTTGACGTATTCCACGTGCTTACCGTTTCCCAGGTCTGTCCGCCATTCACACTGTACTTAAAGGTTGCCTTTGACGATGAATAAGATCTAAAGTAATGCTTAAAGCTGATAGTTATAGATTTATAGCGATCAACATCAATAGGTGGGGAGATTAGGTCTGCATTTTGGGTTTTCCCGCTGCCATATCCGTCGCTATTAAGGTATGCGTAGCTATTGGAACCATTTAGCCCATTTGCAAATGCTCCAAATTGCCATATCTGGGTTGGATCTGGAGTGTTACTCACATTATCCCAGCAAGGCGGCAACTCTTGCGTATCAAATCCTTGAGTGTAATCGGGTTGTATGTCACCGCACTCCGTTACAAAGCTCTTTTGGTCGGCATAGCTGAGCGTAATCTCATTCTCTGCAAAGGCTCTATAGTAATACCTTTCTCCGCCTTTAAGGTTAAAGAGAGAAAAAACAAAGTCGCCTTGCGCTACCACCGGTTGGGTGTACTTAACAGTTGTTCCGGCATATCCAATTTTGGGGTTGGGTTTTGAGCTATATACGATGCCCGATTTTGTTACCGATGCATCCCCTTGGTCGGTTATGGTTCCCCCAACCTTTACGGAATTACTGGTAATGTCGAAGGCAGCGTTGGTTTGAACTACGGGTGCTCCTACAGGAATACCGTCTACCTCAACATCATCAATATACCAGTTGTTAAACTGGTAATGATTCCCATCAATCACAAAGGCGATGTATGTTGATTGGCTATTCACATCCTGGATTATCTCCACCTCTATTTCCTCGGGACCAATATTGCTGCTTGAGGTTTGTACCTGCCAGGGTCCCACATTCCAACTTTCGCCATCGGTTGAAGTTTCTATCCTAAAAGTTAATCCTGACGAGTAGCTATCGATAAAATGTTTAAACCTGAGTGTCAACAAATTTACGCCCTGAGTATTAATGGCAGGAGTAATAAGTCGAGAAGTGCCGGTTCCAGCCACCCATTTCGCTTTTATTTCACCTGTTTGCCCTCCACTTTTGTTTGTGTGAGAATAGGACCAAATATCATTAGCCCCAAATGAAACAGCTTCCCAGCACATGGGGATATTGGGCCCCATAAAAGCTTCTTCAAGCGGTAGGCTAAATGAAGCGCAATGGGTTATGGCACTAGCGTTTCGTCCGGTAGAAATATCGTTTACCGCAGTACTTAACGACCAAATTCTATAGTAATAGGGTGTAACTGATTGTAAATTATTATGTGAAAAACTTGAAGCGCTCCCAACGTATATAACCTGTCCACCACCAGAAAGATTACTACCCACCTGGGCTGTAACACTCGGAATACCAAATGATGGCTCTGTATTATAGGCCAATATAACCGGATTGGCATCTTCATTTAGCAACCAAGAAAGATTAATTTGACTAGATGAAACACTTTCAGCCTTAAAGTTTTTGGGGTTTTTTATACCATTAAGCATTGCCGCAGCCTCTTGTATAGCACTGAGCGCATTAAGCCTTCCAGCCCCTAACATACCCTCATAACCCGGGTTTAAATGGTAATGGTCGTCTGTAGTCTCCATGAGCATATCCTTCAGCTCATCCGGACTAATCTCTCCGGGAATATGTGAAAGGATAAGTGCTGCAACCCCCGAAACATGAGGGCAAGCCATTGAAGTACCCTGATAAAATGCGTATTGATTTCCGGTAATGGTACTTAAAACACCCCGTGCATTAACAGAGTTAGTTTCTCCTCCGGGAGCTGAAATGTCTACCCAGGTATCATAGTTGGTATACCATGATACTTTATCCTGATTATTCATGCCGGCCACGGCAAAAGCACCCGAATAACAACCGGGATACCATTGTCCTGACTGGCTATCATTACCGGCAGCAAAAATGGTAATCCCCCCTACCATTGGACTTCCTTCATAGTCTCCGGCATTCTGATTAAAATAGTCAATTGCATCTAAAGTGGCTTGATCATAAACATTAGGACTCGTATATCCCCAGCTGTTCTGAGAAATATTCGCTCCGTTATCGGCAGCCCAAACAGGAGCCATCGAAAATCCCCCTTGTGTATTGTTAGGGCCAAAGACCTGGCATGACATTAAACGTACGCCATCGCCTGATCCACTTCCTCCGGCAATGCCCGCTACCCCTACTCCGTTATTGTTGTTTGCAGAAATTGTCCCAGCCACATGAGTCCCATGATTATGCGGTGCAATGGTTGGAGAGTTGGTCACAAAATTATAACCGACTCCTTCCCACATATTCGCCTGCAAGTCGGGGTGTGCATGCTCAATCCCTCCGTCAATAATTGCCACAATTACACCCGAATTTCCTTGCTCTACCTCCCATGCTTCGAACAGATCGATGTCACAATCGGGTGTTCCACCCTGCTGCCCGGTGTTATTGTAATGCCATTGCTGGTCCAAAAGAGGGTCATTGGGAATCCATTTTCCTTTGGTGGAGCTATTGTTCGATGAAGATGTTTGGTTGACAACCATAAATCCCTCTGGGTTATACCCTACAATCCTCTTATGGAAAACGGGCTCTGCAACCTCAATCTCTGCCAAAGAAGCATATTTGTTTACCACTTCCAAAATATTCTGATCATCGTCAAGCTCTAGCTCAAACCATAAATGAAAACCCCATGCTCTGTGCCTTTCTGCAAATTGGGTTTTTAAGGCATGTGATGGGAAAAGAGGCTTTATACTTTTTACTCCAACCTCTGTATTTACCTGATCAACAGCATTTAGCCCTAAAGATCTTTCTGTGGGCTCAACAAATAGGCTTTTTTCATATTGTGCTGCTATTTTTATCTGTAGCTTATTGTTTGCATAGCTATCCTTCGAAACCCTATGTAAATCAATAAAAGGACGTTCGCCACGAACCACCCTATACGTGGTGTTTTGCGAGAATGAGGATAGGTGTAGTATGAGAAAAGTAATGAGCGTTGCTAATTTTAATAACCTCAAATTCATTAGTAATTAGTTTTATGACACGTTTGTGTCGACGTTGAAATATGACTGAAAACTTTTATACTTAAAACTATTCCTCAGAAATAACTGGATAGCCTAAGAATAGCTAAGGCAGGAAAATTCCTGCCTTAGCTTTATCTCATTATATCTGGATTACTGTTTAACCACTTTAATTAAGGATTGGTTCCCATCGTCGCCTGTTAAGCGTACCATGTAAACTCCTGCCTGAAGCCCTTGAGTGCTGAGCGTTACGCTCTCTTCTCCATGGAGTGACTTCTCAACGACCTTTTGGCCCAGCAGGTTGAACACCTCGAGGCTGCGAACCTCCGAAAGACCATACAGCGTTA
>CAZKPD010000130.1:0-7049 GCA_964554585.1 uncultured Rikenellaceae bacterium | reverse complement strand
GTTGTGTTTAATGGATTACGTATCCCATTGGCCTTGCTTTTTACGGTTTCCTTAGGTTTGAGTGGTGTATGGTGGAGTATTACCATTTCCAGCTGGCTTAAGGGTATAGTCTTGTTCGTTTGGTTTGCTGTTGTTTTGCTTAGGTTACCGATAATTCGGGAAAGGCATACCTTACCCCAACGAATATTCTATTGTATTATCCCTAACCGGATTCGCCAACAATATTTTGAGGGCAGAGGATAGGACAATTATAGCTACTATTGTGGGGCTCGTTAGTCCGGCTTTTTTAATGATTAGTGGAAATTTTATGAGATTTTAGAACAAATTACTATTTTTCGCGTCTACGTATTAGATGTATAGATTTTAGCTGTTAATAAATTAAACTCAAATACTTTATACTATGGTTAGGAGAACTGCTTTTTTAATGTTTTTCTCAATGCTTTTCATGAGTTCTGGCCTTTTTGCCAATAATCTGCAGATTAGCAATATGAGAATCAGAGGGCAAAATGATGCCCAAGGCTATAAGATGATTAAGCTGGATGTGAGCTGGGATAACTCTTGGCGAACATCAACCTATGAGAGTAATCATGATGCGGTTTGGATTTTTGCCAAGTATCGCCTGCTGTGGGAGGACGATGTGTGGAGGCATGCAACCATCAATGCTACAGGGAATACCATTCCCTCGGGATCTGCTTTAGATATTCCTGCTGATGGCAAAGGAGCATTTATTTATAGGAATGCAGATGGTAGCGGTTCAGTAAACTATGAGAATTTGGAATTACGCTGGAACTACGCCTCTGATGGGCTTAACAATACAGATAGCGTTGAACTGTGTGTATTTGGCATCGAGATGGTTTACGTTCCGCAGGGTAGTTTCCACTTGGGTGATGGCAATAGCAATAGCGTGGGCCGATTTGTTCAAGGAACTACTACAGATATGCCATTTGAGGTAACCTCTGAGGGTGCAATTACCATTGGGAATAGCTCAACCTCTCAGCTTTGGGGTACAACTGCAGCTACAATTGGTGATCCAGGAGTTCTTCCTGCGGATTACCCGAAAGGATTTCAGGCTTTTTACGTAATGAAATATGAGATTACACAGGGGCAGTATCGCGATTTCTTAAATAAGTTGACTCGTGATCAGCAAACCTCTAGAGGATTAGGAATAACAGGTTTAGGTAATTATGTTAATGATAACTCCGGGCCTATGAGTCGAAATGGAATTAGAATAGCTGCTGATCCGGGTACACCTCTGCCAAGAGTTTACGATTGTGATTTGAATAGTAATTCTATTGGTAATGAGGGTGATGATGGTGAGCATATTGCATGTAATTATTTAAGTTATTATGATGTTCTGGCTTATTTGGATTGGTCTGCCCTTCGTCCCATGACTGAGTTGGAGTACGAAAAAGCCAGTCGAGGCACCTTACCGTCTTTCCCCAATGAGCGAGCTTGGGGAAATACTAAGATTGTTAGAGCTATGGGTATAATGAGTGGAGGAACAGCCAATGAAACTCCCACATCTCCTACTCTTACAAATGTAAATATGGGTAGTGCAACAGGCGTTCAAGGCCCCTTAAGGGTTGGCAGTTTTGCCGGGGCAACAACAACCCGTGAGCAGGCAGGTGCAAGCTATTACGGTATAATGGAACTGAGTGGAAATTGTACTGAGTGGGTTATTGATGCGGGTAGAGCAGTTGCTCGAAATTATACCGGAGAGCATGGAGATGGTGAGTTAGCTACCAATGGAAATCATCTCCAAACCAATTGGTATAATAGAGGAGGTTTACGTGGTGGTGCATGGAATACCGCTTTAACCAGTGAAAATCCTCTAAATGTATCCGATAGATCAAGTGTTAACGGAGACTATAGTACCCAACGCTATGTTGGTGCAGGTGGTCGTGGTGTAAGAACTGCTCCCTAATGGCTAATCTATGAGATTTAAGAGTCATCTCCTTCTTTTTGCCGGGGTATTGTTGTTGGGCAACCTAGCGGTTGTTGCACAGGATAATAATGAGATATTTTCCGGGGGGAGTTCCTCGGGGTATAGCATTACCTCTGTGCAGCAAACCCCTGCGGTTCTCAATCATAATATCTTTATTGGTGGGGATTGGTCAGGTTATGATTCTACTACTTTTACTCAAAACATTCCTATACTTAACAACCTTGCCATTTTTAAGGGGGATAGTGCTTCGGGCTATTTTATGTCAGTTTATGAGCAGACCCTGCTAGTCCTAAATAATTCATTTCTTTTTAGGGGAGGAAATGGTACCGGATATAACAAAGATTGTTATTTACAAACTCTTCATGAACCCAATAATCCCATATTTAAGGGTGGTTTTGGGTCAGGCCATGATTTTATTTGTACAATCCAAAGCCCTGTTTCATTGACTAATAGCTCAATTTCGCAAGGCGGCATTGCTTCGGGATATGCGGTTGACTGCTATTTACAAGATGATTTAGCATTGAACTCGTCTGCTATCTCCATGGGTGGAAGTGGTGGAGGTTACGATATGACCTGCTATCCCGTTCGTCGTTTTCCGGGAGGAATAGGGAGTGGCTATGCTACAACCTGTTTTACGGATGGGCAAGAGGTAACATTGAATAATGAGGGACCTTTTATGGGTGGTGTTTCTGCAGGTTACAGCGTAAGCTGTATTGAGCAAATACCGGTTGTATTAAATAGCTCAGGCCTATTCTTTGGAGGTTTAACCCAAGGATATGATTTAGACTGTTATCTGCAAGAGCGCATAGTATTGAATAATTCAGCCCTATTCCTTGGAGGAATCAATGAGGGTTACGCTATAAAATGCTATAAGCAAGAACCGTATATCACCAATAATCCCTATCTGTTCATTGGTGGTAGAGGGCAGGGATATATTCGAAACTGCTTACTTCAGGGTTCACCGCCACCTCCCAAAACCGGACCGGCATATCATATACCCAATACTTTTGCTCCATAAATTCATAGCGATAGTAAAAAAAACAGGAGGCTTAAGTGGCCTCCTGTTTTGCTATAATGAAACATGCTATCTACCTTATTTCCTCAACAATTTCCTGCCCGCGTTTCACCGCATCCAGGTTCATGGGAATGAGGTGATGGTGTCGTTGGGGTAAGGATTGCTCAAGCCCTCTGGAAACATTTTCCATCTTAATAAGAGGCTTTACCTTGAGGAATGCACCCAGAACAATCATGTTGAAAACTCTGGCATTCTGCATCTTCAAGGCCTCATCGGTAGCACCAACACGAAATACACGAATGTCTTTCCGTTCGGGATGGCGGGTAATACCATTGGGGTCGTAAATGAGCACGCCGCCGGGTTTTACTGATTTCTCAAACTTATCCAGCGACTGCTGGTTAAGGATAATGGCTGTATCAAAAAATTGAAGGATGGGCGAGCTAATGCGCTCATCGCTTAGAATTACGGATACGTTGGCTGTACCACCACGCATTTCGGGTCCGTACGATGGCATCCAAGAAACCTCCTGGTCTTGCATAATACCTGAATAGGCAAGAATTTTACCCATGGAGAGAACTCCCTGTCCACCAAAACCGGCTATAATTATTTCTTCTGTCATGGTTTCAATTGTTTATTATCAGATTAACCTTTTAAATCACCCAAAGGATAGTAGGCGAACATATTCTCAACCATCCATTCATTGGCTTTCTCGGGGGTCATTTTCCATCCGGAACTACAGGTGGATACTACCTCAACGAATTGGGCACCTTTCTTATTCTTCACGTTTTGGAAAGCCTTTAGGATCGCTTTCTTGCACTTACGCACTGCTGCAGGTGTATGTGCCGATTGACGGGTTACATACTCTGTTCCGGGTAGCTGTGCAATAAGCTCAGTAATCTTCAGCGGGTGACCATTCAATGCTACATCCCGTCCGTAGGGCGATGTGGCGGTGGGCATACCGGGTAGGGTAGTAGGAGCCATCTGACCTCCGGTCATACCATAAATACCGTTGTTAATAAAGATAACCACAATATTCTCACCACGGTTACACGCATGAATAATCTCAGCAGCACCAATAGAAGCTAGGTCACCATCACCTTGGTAGGTGAACACGTATTTATCAGGCATTAGCCTTGAGATGGCCGAGGCAATAGCGGGTGCTCTACCGTGAGCAGCCTCTTGCCAGTCAATTTTAATGTAGTTGTATGCCAGTACAGCACAACCTACAGGGGAAACACCAATGGTTTGCTCTTGGATTTCCATCTCTTCAATCACCTCAGCAACCAGCTTATGAACCACTCCGTGGGTACAACCGGGGCAGTAGTGCATAACGGTATCGGTAAGAAGAGATGATTTTTTGTAAACCAGATTTTCCGGCTTAATAATATCTTTTACGTCCATGTTTATTACGCTTTAATAAGTTTCTCTTCAATTGCATTAACTACCTCATTGGGAGTGGGAACCATTCCGCCCAAACGTCCAAAATGCTCAACGGGAACTTTCCCGTTTACAGCAAGGCGAACGTCTTCAACCATTTGGCCGGCACTCATTTCTACTGAAAGGAATCCCTTAACCCGTTTAGCCAACTCCTGAATCTGCTTGGTTGGGTAGGGGTATAGGGTGATGGGTCGGAGCAAACCAACTTTTATCCCTTTTGCGCGGCAAAGCTGAATAGCTTTTTGGCTAATACGGCTTGATGCACCGTATGCAACGATAATGTAGTCGGCATCATCACAATCAATCATCTCAAAACGAACCTCTTTCTCTTTAATGAGATTGTATTTTTCGATCAGCTTATAATTAAACTTCTCTTGGCGTCCGCTATCCAGCTCCAAGGATGTAATTACATTATAATTCCGGTCTGCCGGTTTACCGGTAGTAGCCCAGCTGCCGTGCATTTTCCGAATCTCTTCATCGGTCCAGCGAGGTTTATATTCGCTAAGTTTCACCTTTTCCATCATCTGACCAATAACACCATCAGCAAGAATCATAACAGGATTACGGTATTTAAATGCTAAATCAAATCCTAATCCAACGAAGTCATTCATTTCCTGTACCGATGCAGGGGCCAATACGATTAGGTGATAGTCACCGTGTCCACCGCCTTTAACCGCTTGAAAATAGTCACTCTGTGCGGGTTGAATAGTACCTAAACCGGGACCTCCCCTCACCACGTTTACAACTAAGCAAGGGAGTTCAGCTCCTGCAATGTAGGTGATACCCTCTTGCTTAAGGCTGATGCCCGGGCTTGATGATGAGGTCATCACTTTTTTACCGCAGCCTGCACCACCATATACCATGTTGATTGCTGCAACTTCACTTTCGGCTTGTAAAACAACCATGCCTGTTTCTTCCCATGGTTTGCGAGCCATAAGCGTTTCCATTATCTCTGACTGAGGGGTAATGGGATATCCAAAATATCCGTCACAACCACAGCGAATTGCAGCTTCGGCAATTACTTCATTTCCCCCCATTAGTCTGTACTCTGCCATGTTTCTTTTTTTTTTAATGTGATTAATTTAGGGGACAACCTACACGGCTGCCTCAATCTTAACTTTATAAACTTCAATTACGCTGTCAGGACAAACTGATGCACAGTTCGCACAGCCAATACATGCTTCGGGGTTTGCCATGTAGGCATAGTTATACCCTTTGCCATTTACCTCGCTGGCCAAAGCCAATACGCTAGTAGGACATGCAACCACGCAAAGGTTACACCCTTTGCATCTTTCCACATCAACCACTACTGCTCCTCTAATTTTTGCCATAAATATGCTATTTAAAAAATGGTTATTTATCTGTTAATTTATAGGATGATCCTCATTGAATCGTTTTAGTCTTAGTTCCAGATCTTTAAACTGATTAGGATGGGTTTGCGATACGCAGGCACGTAAACCTTCGGTACGTTCACTTCCGGTAACACCTAACGAAATAGCGCTAATGCCGTAGTAAAGGAGCTCGGCGATGAGTTCTCCACCCGAAAATCCAGGATAGGAGATGGTAAAGTAAAACCCATCCGCTAAGGGTTTATCCTCATCCATATCGTAAACGATCTTAAAGCCATTGTCGGTAAAGAGTTTCTTCATTATTTTGGCTCTGTCGCCATATTCTCTTACCACATCTACAAAATTGAATACTCCATCATTGGCAGCCTTTAGCATGGCTGCAAGGCCATACTGGGCAGAGTGCGACGTACCCGAAGAAAGGGCGTAAACAGCTCCATAAACTAGGGAGTGTCCAAATCCGTCACCAGCAAAATAGCGTTTCAAGTCGGGATAACGCCTATTAAAAAGCGAATCGCTTACCACCAGTGAACCAATTCTTTGTCCTGCGTAGCTAAAAGCTTTTGAGCTGGAGATCAGTAAAATCCAACTTTTTGTGTAGTTAGCCACCGATACCTGATAGGGAGGAACGCCGGGTTTAGATAAATCTTTTCTAAAGTCCATTGCAAAGTAGGCAAGGTCTTCAATTACTATAGCGTCATACTGCGTTGCCAGCTCGCCAATAATTTTAAGCTCCTTATCGGTAAAGCAAATCCATGATGGGTTATTGGGGTTTGAGTATAGAATGGTGCTGATATTCCCTTTCTTCAGATAACTTTCCAATTTCTCTTTGAGCTTATCCCCTCTAAAGTTGTACACATCAAATGTTTCGTACTTCATGCCCAATACTTTCAGCTGCTGCTTTTGTACGGGGAACCCAGGATCGATAAAAAGGATAGTATCCTTTTGGGCCTGACTACGGTTGGCCACCAAAAATGCAGCAAAACCGCCTTGCATTGAACCCACGGTAGGAATGCACGATTTGGAGCTTACATCAATATTCATGAAGTTCTTTACAAATCGTGAAATTTCTGTTTTGAGCTCGGGAATTCCGTCAATAACAGGATAGAACTGAGCAACCCCCTTTTTTAGAGCCTCAACTTCAGCATTAATGCCAATTTCGGAGGGCTTAAGACCGGGAACACCCATCTCCATTTTGACATACTTTAAACCGGTAGCTGCTTCAATATCGCTAACAATTTTCACCACCTCTCGGATGCTCGCTTTGCCCACATCCTCGATTCCGTTTTCGGCAATCATTTGTTGT
>CAZKPD010000129.1:0-7056 GCA_964554585.1 uncultured Rikenellaceae bacterium | reverse complement strand
GAGAGATTATCCAGCCGATGATAGATATTAAGCAAAAGCCGGCTGCGCCAATACGCAGAACCCGAACAGAGGTTGACCAGAGACAACGAACTATAGAATTTGACCTCTCCCAAGAGGATGCCTTTCTTACTGTATCCCAACACAATCCCGTTGATGATGAGCTAGAGTTCGCGGTTTCGAGTCGGAAAAACGAGCCGGATGTGGAAACCATTGAGGGGTGGAAGATTACCCGATCAAAACCTACACCCATGCCCTCAAAAAAGATTTTTGACGAAATGGAAAAAATTCCGGCCTTTAAGCGCAAAAATATTAAGCTAGAGGATGAGAATATCTCTGACAAAAAGAATGTGTCTCGGTACACTTTAGAGAAAAATGATGGTGACCTATTTCTGAAGAATGATAATGCCTATTTGCATGATAACGTGGATTGATTGAACAGTTTTTAGAATAACCAAAAACGATTACATCTCGATCCCCACTAGCGTAACATCATCAAGCTGTTTGACCCTTCCACCGGCGGGGGTTACCCATTCGTCAAAGGTTTTAATAATGTACTGACCTTGATTTTCTATGCTATTGGCGCTAGAATCGCCAAGAAGGTTCTTGAAATTTTTTGCCATGAATTTCATATGTTCGAGTCCACCAAACTGATCAGCAAAGCCATCGGTAAAAAGGAACAGTCTATCCCCTTTGTAAAGTTGGAAAGCATGATTGGTAAAGGGTCGAATGTTATTATGAATGGCCACCGGCATCCTGTTGTGCTTTATCTCAAAAAGGGTTCCCGACTCATGGTCTGTACTCTTAAGCTTATTTGACTCGGAAATCTTAAATGGTGTATCATTGGATTTTGGCCTAAAAATGAGTAATGGATTGTTAGCACCGGCCCATTGACACTCCAGCGTTTTCAGATTAAGCGTAAACAACGACATATCCATCCCGTCCTTTTGCCCTTCCCAATCATCCGTTTGTTTTAGGGCTTGGATAACCCCATCGCGAAGCGCATTCAGAATAAGGGCAGGGCTTGTGATATTCAACCTGCCAACAAGCTCATTGAGGAGCGATATTCCCAACATGCTCATAAAAGCACCCGGAACACCATGTCCTGTACAATCGGCTACGGTAAGTATTGCCATATCGTCAACCTTCATTGCCCAATAGAAATCACCACTAACAATATCCCGCGGATAGAAGATCATAAAATGCTTGGGAAACATTTCCTCTATAAGCAATGTGCTGGGCAAAATAGCCTGTTGTATGCGCTGTGCATAGGCAATGGAGGCTTGTATATCGGTTAAAATCTCCTCTATCCGTTCTTTTTGAATCTGAATTTGCTCTTTCTGCTCTACCACTTCGCGCGTGCGATGGGCCACCAAATCTTCCAGCTGTTTTTTTTGAGCCCTCAAGCGTTGGGTGTACATACGGATAATGCTGAGGATTGCAGAAATCAGCATAAACAGGTAGATCACATAAGCCCAAAGGGTGCGATACCAAGGCGGCATAATGCGGAATGTGATAGAAATGGGTTCGCTCTTCCCTCCCTGAATATTTTCGGCATAGGCTACAATGGTATAGCTACCCTCCCACAAATCGGAAAGGGTGATAACACCATTGGATGACTCCTTAAACGATTCTGATTGCGACCCTTCTTGTCGCCAAAAATATTTTGCATTGGTGTTATGGTCTATGTGCGTTGATGCCAGATAAATATCGATGGTATTTAGCTCATAAGGCAATATGAACTTGGTGCTCTTCTCCACATCGCCATACCAAATTACCGTGTTTTGCCCGGCCACAACCTGCCGAAGGCCTAAAGTGGGTATAGGTACCCTTCGCATCATAGACTTGGGAATATTGATCAAAGCCAACCCCTCGTCGGCCCCAACCAGCAGCTGCTCATGGGCCACTTCAAACGAGTTAAACCGTCCCAGTTCAACCGATTTAAATGGTTGAGCATTGATTAGGCTATCTGCAAATGGGATTACATTTATCCTGTAATCCATACCTACAAAAGCGATGGAGTCATTCTGGGTGTAGGCCGTAACAGCTTGTTCGTTTTTATCTTTCGGAAAATCGCTAAACGTAAAAAAGCCCTTGAGCAGCTCTTGAGGAATGGTACTGCTCTCCTCGGGAGTAAACAGCTCATCTGCGGTTAAAAACCGCAGAATGCCCAATGATGAGCCGAAATGAACCTGTCCGTTTACCCTGAATGGCCATGTCCATTCCTCATTCAGCCCATCCTCAACTCCAAAATAGTGCTCCTGATTAGTTAAATTTTCGTTGTCGAAAAGTAACTCCCACACGCCATTGGTCTTTGTGCCTAACCATAGTTCTAGGATGTCATTTGGCAAAATGGAATAAGATATACCATACGCATCAGGATTTAACCTTGGAAAAGTGAGTACAGCCGACTCGGTGGCAGCCCGATAGATATGAGTCCCATTAATACCCGATATAACCACCCAGTCCTTTTCGGGAATAAAGGCTACTGCTGATGCCTGCGCAAGTGAAACCTGCCTTAGCCGGCCATGTTCAAAAACCCACAGCCCATTGTCGGCAGCAATCCATAGTTTTGAACCTGAAGATGCAAAGCCCCAAATACTACTGTGAATGGTTCCAAAAACCTGAAAGTGCTTTATTCCATCGGGCTGATAGACAAAAAGGTCGTCGGTAGTGCCGGCCAAAATTTTTCCTTCAAACTGCGTTACAGCCTGTACCTTTCCATAAAGCCCATGGCTTTGGTTAAAAATGGAGATGGGATACGAATGTTGTATTCTGCTCACCCCATTCTTGGTAGCTACCCAAATGTTCCCCTGAATATCTTCGACCAAACCAATGGTTTCGGAGGAGTTTAATCCATTCTGAAGAGAATACTGGTTAATCACCTTAAAGTGCTCATCCAAAACAAATACCCCCTCTTTAAGAGTAGTTATGGTAATCTCGCCATTCTCGGTTATGATGGCATCATGGACATCGGCGCGCAATAGCCGCTCATGGGTCTGTTTGGGAATCGAAATCTTTTTAAGCCGACCATTCTCTAGCAACCAAAACCCTGCTTCCCTTGTTATAACTAGGTTTTTGCCGGATTTCAAAGGGAGAATCTGAAAAATCCCGTAAAGTTTAAAAGCATCTCCACCGGTTACATCTTCAACCTTACTTCCCGTTATACGTTTTAACCCTTCTTCGCGCTCACGCACATACAGCGTATCATTTGCCACAAAAGCCAAATGGAATGATGTTTTTGGAAAAACGCTTTCAATGGTATCTTTCTTAAATAAAAATAGCCCCTCTTCGGCCTGAAAGGCAATCGTATTTTCGAAGGGTAAGACTTTCCAAACGGTCGAAAAATTTTGATGGTAAGGAGGCACCTTATCCCTCAACGATTTATATTGGAACTTGCCCAGCTCATTAGGCTCCAGATAGCCAAAATCGCCCTGACAACCCACAAAAATTTTTCCATATGCATAGCTAAGCGAGGTTACAAACGAACCCACCCTAACCGGGATGAACTGCCATGTTTCCCCATCAAACTGAAGGATACCGTAGGCCGTTCCCACGTATATAATTCCCCTATCATCCCGAGTAATGGACATAGTGTACGAAGAGTAACTTTGTCCATACTCCCGAGGTGTGTAGTTGGTTATGGGCCGATTATTTAGCTGAGGAAAAGCCTTAAGGCTCAAAGCCAAAAGTATCGGTAGTAGAATGCGTTTGGCCATTCGCTTACTCAATCATAAAGCCTATTTATTGGGAAAATGCTGCTTAAACCAGTGCTCCATGGGCTCCTTATCAATAAACCCGTAAAACGTGTTCAAGTAATCGTATACCTCAGAGGTGATTACCTCGTAGGGCTTCTCTTTAAGCACATCCATAATCATGGCTATCTCGGATCGAATGTCATCGGTTTTAATAAACACAGGAGTGATGGTGTTGATTAGGATGGATTCCGGTGTTTTTTTTGTGCTATCGTAGTAGTAGAGGGTCATTTTGGTTATTTGGGCAGCTTCGCCAATCTTTTTTCCATCCACGGTAAGCATTTGATCTACATTAAAAATTAGATCGTTCTTATCAAAATCTAACCTCTTATTCACCACCTCGCCATTATAATCGTAGCGCACAAAGAAATACTTTTGATCATTCATGGGAAACTCTAAGGGATCGATTCGATGCCTGAGCTCATCAATTATCAAAAAATCGCCGGTAAAAAAGCTCTTTATATCGGATAGGGTGGTTAGGTTTATACCGCGCGAGCTAACCGTACTAATAGCCGGCGCAAATGCTGCTTTCGAAAAGGCATCAGCTACACTGGCCTCCGTAAGAACAACACGACCATAGTCTGAGTTGATTAGCGCTGCCCTTGAATGGGGTTTCACAAATTCAAACTGCTCATCGCTTTTTACCTCCAGTCCATTCTGAAGCGTAACTTTAGCTTTGGTAGCCACTATCTCTCCATTTACGGTAATAACTTTAAAAGGGATTTGTGCTGCTACCACCTGAGTCAT
Organism: uncultured Rikenellaceae bacterium; assembly: GCA_964554585.1. GTDB lineage: Bacteria > Bacteroidota > Bacteroidia > Bacteroidales > Tenuifilaceae > Perlabentimonas. The sequence goes on along the minus strand of CAZKPD010000129.1, from coordinate 2,557 downwards.
AAGAATTCCCAGAAGGATTACTGCAATTTTTTTCATGGCTTTGGTTTTTTATTCGTTAGGTACTCTATATCTGTGTTGAACGCAATTTTCGAAGAAAAGGTTTGGCTTAACAGCCTTGGTTTACTCTAACAGCACAAAAGCAGCCCATAAAAACGGATCATACTTTTTGCGCATTTGGAGCTGTGCTATAGCAAACGCCTCTTGTATGCTATCCGTATGGATTAGCTGTGTGTAAAACAGTCTCATAAACTCTGCTGTTTCCGTATCGGGTACCTGCCAAAGGCTCATAATAATTTTTGATGCCCCGGCCATTCGGAATGCACGCTGTAATCCATAAACACCCTCACTTCCGTGAATATCTCCAAGCCCTGTTTCGCAAGCCGACATCACCACCAAGCGGTTCTTCCGCAGATCAATATTTAACACCTCGAGGCTGGTTAGTATCCCATCTTCTTCCAGCGATTCAAACTGATCGCTCCAGTAATCATTGGCCCCAGCAAAAATGAGCCCGGAACGCATCAGCGGATTTTCGCTATGGATAAATACCCTCCCGCCTTGGTGATCTGTTGCTCCTCTAAATTGGACATGCCCAATCTCCTTCTCCATCTCCATTATTTCTTGCTGTTTTTCAGGATCGGGATAAAAGAACCCGTGTGTTGCAATGTGCAATATATCACTTTTTGGTGAAACCTGTTTAAAATTTTCCTCTTTTGCTAATGTATCATTCAAAAAAACCACATTTACTCCACTATCGGCAAATAGCGAGGCGATTAGCTCAATCTCTTTTTGGGTTCCCTCAAGGGGATGCCATGTTCCCGATTCTGCTTTATGGTTATACTGAATGCCCCCAAAAAGGGCTATCTGACTCATTCCTTCCATTTGATCATGCTGTACTCCCACGGAATTGGCTGTTGTACTCACCAGCATAAGCTGATAATCATCCAACAGCACATGGCCATTACCCTTGGATAGAGCGGCAAACGATATTTTATGCAGTAACCCGGCCGGAGAATAGTACACCTTTTTGTACCCCTGCAAGTAGGGCTCCAACGGTTGCCAAATTAGCTCATAAAGCTGTGTGTTAGGGTTGGCTAGCGTTCCATACAAGCTTAAAATAAACCTATGGCTACTCCCTCCTACGCTGCCAATTAGCTCCTCCAGCTGCTTTTCTTCGAATAGCAGGCAAAATAGTGGATAATCAGATTGTTTAGTAACGATAAGTGCTGCATAGTAGGTACTATCCCCTTTGGCCTTAAAATGGGCAAACTCTATGGCCGCCTCACCTTCCTGTAGGCCATCCCGTATATCTGTCCAACCATTCGTTCCCAGCCCTTGATAGCTGCTAAAATCTGAGGAAAGGATTACCAGCTCACGCTCCAAATCATTGGCTTCTACTTCTAAGTTTTGTAATCGATCTGAACGTTTATGGGCCGGTAGGCCATACTGCCGTGCCAACTCTTGTTTAAGGGCAACCCACTGATTGTACATCTCGATAACCTTTGGGTTATCGCTGCTCAGGATTGCATTGTTCATGGCAGTGCCCGACTTTAGAAGCAGCCCTTTATTGGTCAGGATAGCATTGTACATGTCCGCATTAACCTGCGGGTTCTGGTATTGTCGGCCATAGGCAAAGGCATAAAACCGGTCGTAATCATCAGCAATAGTTCTAAAAAACAGCTCTTTCTCATTCTCGGAAAGTACAGTAAAATTTGCATCTATCTCTTTCCAATTCATGTCTATGATTTTACCATAGTACGCTTGAGCCAAATCCCATTTTTGCGTGTTTTCATAGATCCATGCCAACTGCCGATAGGCCTCTTTCATAGGCAGCCTTAAGTCAATGGCCTCTGCAATCTCAAGGTTTTTTAGGGAGTACTCAAGGGCCACATCATAATTCTTCTCATCAATATAACAGGCCGTAAGATTCCCATAGGCGTATGCCTCGCTCTCCCTATCCTTTTGCTGTCGGGCTATTGCCAATGCTTTTTGAAAAACCTCCAAAGCTTCGCTATTCCTATTGATTCGCCTATATAGATTCCCCAGGTTAATAAACCCGGTTGCCAATCCCTTCAGATCATTGTATTGCTCCTTAATGGCTATTGATTTTTCATAGCTTTCAATGGCCAAATCGTATGCCCCCTCCTGCTCGTATATAATTCCCAAATTATTGTATGCATATGAAATCTGCTCGGCATATTCCCCCTTCGGCTCAATACTTAGGGCGTTATGGTATGAATCTTTTGCCTTGGCATAATCGCCTAAAAGGCGATAAGTAATCCCAATATTATTATACAAAAAAGCTACGACCTCCTTGTTCTCTAATTCTTGGGCAATTTGTATAGCCTCTCGGTAGTATTTTATGGTCCGAGGCAAATTGCCAATGGTTTCAAATAGGCTAGCCATTGCATTAAGGCACTCTACCGACTGCATTTTTTGGTTTTGGGTCAACCAAATAGCTAGAGCCTTTTGGTAAGCTTCGGCCGAAGCCGAAAACTGTAGCTGCTGTCGCCAAAGTTCTCCTTGCACTTGATACGCAGTGGCAACGATCTGTGGGGGC
>CAZKPD010000128.1:0-7077 GCA_964554585.1 uncultured Rikenellaceae bacterium | reverse complement strand
GTACCCTTTCCACTAAAAGCGAGCACGAATACCTTAAAACCGGTGCTAAGGCCGGTAGTAAGATTGTGAACGTTGCCCTAGTGGGCAATCCCAACTCCGGAAAAACAACCCTTTTCAACTACGCTTCGGGCAGTAGAGAGAACGTGGGAAACTACGCCGGAGTTACGGTAGATTCAAAAATGGCCCATTTTAAGCATAAGGGGTACACCTTTAACATTACCGACCTGCCCGGAACCTACTCCCTCAGCGCATACACCCCCGAAGAGCTTTACGTAAGAAAATTTATCCACGAGCAAAAACCCGATGTGGTAATTAATGTGGTGGATGCCTCAAATCTGGAACGCAACCTCTACCTCACCACCCAGCTGATTGATATGGACATAAAGGTGATTATTGCACTGAATATGTACGATGAGCTGGAAGCTAGCGGCGATAAGTTTAAGCATGAGGAGCTGGGCAAAATGATCGGGATTCCCTTTGTGCCCACCGTTAGCTCCAAAGGGAAAGGTTTACCCGAACTTTTTGATACAGTCATCAACCTATACACCGATAAGGACCGTACCTACAGGCATATCCACATAAACTACGGACAGCCTATTGAGGATGCCATAGAGGTAATACAACCCATTATTAAAAAACCTGAGAACGACAGCATCACCCTACACTACTCATCACGACACCTCTCCATTAAGCTGCTGGAAAAGGATAAACGGGCACATCGTATTTTAGCGAAGTCGCCACTGTATGAGGAGATTAAAAATGCTACCAACAAAGAGATAAAACGGCTGGAGGGCATATACAATGAGGACTCTGAAACGCTAATTACCGATGCCAAATACGGGTTTATTGCGGGTGCACTAAAGGAGACCTATATCGAAAATAAGCATAAAAAACGGCAGAATACGCAGGCCATTGATGACTTTGTAACGCATAAGTACCTCGGCTTTCCCATATTCCTCTTTTTTATGTGGGTAACCTTTTACACCACTTTTAAAGTGGGCGATTACCCCATGCAGTGGATTGAAAACGGGGTGGCTTGGCTTAGCGACTTCCTTTTGGAGGTGATGCCCAACGGCGCTTTTAAAGACCTACTGGTGGGCGGTATCATCAACGGGGTGGGTAGCGTAATCGTATTTTTACCCAATATCCTGCTGCTATTCTTCTTCCTTTCGCTGCTCGAAGACACAGGGTATATGGCCCGTGCCGTGTTTATTATGGATAAGCTGATGCACAGAATCGGGTTGCACGGCAGATCGTTTATCCCCTTGGTAATGGGTTTTGGGTGCAATGTTCCCGCCATTATGGCCACCCGAACCATTGAGAACCGGAACAACCGAATGGTGACTATGCTTATCAACCCATTCATGTCGTGCAGCGCACGGCTACCGGTTTATATCCTTATCCTGGGAGCATTCTTCCCTAAACATGCAGGTTCCATGCTGTTTGGCATTTACCTTATTGGGATTCTCATGGCCGTGCTAATGGCCATCATCTTCAAAAAAACGCTATTTAAGGGTGATGATATCCCCTTTGTAATGGAGCTACCTCCCTATCGCATTCCCTCTCTTAAATCGGTGCTTCGGCATATGTGGACCAAAGCATCGCAATACCTTAAAAAGATGGGGGGCGTAATTCTGGTGGGGGTTATCATTATCTGGGCGTTGGAGTATTACCCCAAAACAACCGTATATAGCCAAGATTTTGAGGGACAGATTGAGCTGATGGAGACAGAGATGGCCCAGCTGGCCCAGCAGAACCAACCCTCTGTGCCAAACGATAGCCTGATGAGTGCAATGGAAAAGGAGGTGAAAAAGATTCAATCCATCATGATTTCTGAGCAGCAGGCCTACTCCTACCTGGGTCGCATTGGTAAGTTTGTGGAGCCGGCCATCTACCCACTGGGTTTCGATTGGAAAATGGGTATTAGCCTTATTGCCGGTGTGGCCGCCAAGGAGATTGTGGTTAGCACCCTAGGGGTGCTTGTACAGGAGGGCCCCGATGCCGATGAGCATAGCCAATCGCTTATTGAAAAGCTACAGCAGGAAACCTACACCTATGGTCCACGAGAGGGGCAGAAGGTATACACCCCTCTTAGCGCAATCTCATTCCTACTGTTTATACTGATCTACTTCCCCTGCGTGGCAGTAATTGCCACCATTAAGCAGGAATCAGGCCATTGGAAATGGGCTGCCTTTACGGTGTTCTACACCACAGGACTGGCCTGGCTAGTTTCATTCCTTTTCTACCAAATTGGAAGTTTGATTATGTAATTCATGAAAGGGGTGCGTGGTTCGTGAAGCGTGAAACGGTCACCCCCTGGCAGGGAAGGTCAAAGGTCATTAGTTCTTAGTTCTAAATTCTAATATCAGCGGTCTTTGCGCCTGCTTTGCGTTCTTTGCGTGAATCATGGTGCGGGGTACGAGGTGCGGGTTCTTTGTTCTTTGTTCTTTGTTCTTTGTTCTTTGTTCTTTGTTCTTTGTTCCCTTCGGCAAGTGCAAGGCGACGCCTAGTTCCCAGTTATAATTTCTAAATTCACTATTCTGCGCCTTAGCGCCTTAGCGGTGAAACAGGTCCCGAGATGCGTGGTTCGAGGTACGAGTAACGGGTTCTTGGTTCTTGGTTCTTGGTTCTTGGTTCTTGGTTCTTGGTTCTTGGTTCTCTTTTGCGAATCTGCGAATTTGCCTGTTCTGGTAGATCTGCGTCTCTGCGCCTTGGCGGTAAATCAGGTTGCGAGGTTCGTGATCCGAGTTCTAAATTCAGAATTCTAAACTCTAATTTCAGAATTCTACCTGCTAATTTCTGACTTCAATAAATTGTATCTTTACAACAATAATTTTCTATCCTTATGTCTCCAAAACCCTCTGATAGTAAGGTTATGCTAGAATTCTTTATCCCTGAGGTTTCCCAAGAGCTAAAGCTACCGCTGGTGGACGCATTTATCAATGCGGGATTCCCCTCGCCGGCCGATGATTACCTAGAAGGTAAGCTAGACCTGAACCAGCTGCTAATCCAAAATCCCAGCTCCACCTTTTTTGCCCGTGTTAGGGGCAACTCTATGATTGATGCAGGCATTCACGATGGAGATATTCTAATCATTGACAAATCGCTGGAACCCAAGCAAACCTCGGTGCTGGTATGCTTTATTGATGGAGAGTTTACCGTAAAAAAGGTGATGAAGGCCAATGGCGACTTTTACCTCATCCCCCAAAATAGGGAGTTTGCTCCTATTAAGATTGACAAAACTTCCGACTTTAGGCTTTGGGGCGTTGTTACCTACTGTATCCATAAACTGCTGTAAATGTTTGCCCTTATCGATTGCAACAATTTTTACGTTTCGTGTGAGCGTATTTTCAACCCTTCATTGGAGGGAAAGCCTGTGGTTGTGCTCTCCAATAATGACGGGTGTATTATTTCGCGATCAAACGAGGCCAAAGCGTTGGGTATTAAAATGGGCGAGCCAATCTTTAAACAGCAAAAATTTATTGAGCAGAACAACGTAAAGGTATACTCATCTAACTATCCCCTTTACGGCGATATATCGCAAAGGGTGATGAGCACGCTGGGGCTCTTCTCGCCCATGGTTGAGATCTACTCTATTGATGAAGCGTTTTTAGAGCTGGCCGGAATAAATATCAACCTTACGCACTACGGGCAAAACATTCGCTCAAAGATTCTTAGGGATATCGGTATGCCCATTGGAGTGGGAATGGGATCGACCAAAAGTTTGGCCAAAATTGCCAACCGCATTGCCAAAAAGTACTCGGGGGTGTATGCCATTGAGCGAGAAAATCAGCGCCTTTGGGCGCTAGCCAATACACCTGTGGAGGATATTTGGGGTGTGGGACGCCGATACTCCAAGCTGCTGGGACGCCACGGGGTGGGTACTGCGCTAGAATTTACCAAGCTACCCAGCCAATGGGTACAGAAGAATATGACTATCCAAGGGGTAAGGTTGCAGGAAGAACTGCTAGGGAAACCGTGTATTGCGCTGGAAACGGTAATGCCGCCCAAAAAGAACATAGCCACTACCCGTGCTTTTGGTAAAAAACTGTCCGATTTGGGTACCATAAAGGAGGCAGTATCCTCGCATGCGGTGAGCTGCGCTGCCAAGCTACGCCGGCAAAAATCGGTAGCGCGGTTTGTAACAGTTTTTATCCATACCGATCCATTTTCCGAAACCCAACATTATGTGTCACGTAGCGCAACGGTTACCCTTCCTGTTGACAGCAATTCGGAAATACTCATAGCCAAAGCAGCCCTTTTGGGGCTAGATGACATTTTTATTCCCAACCTACAATACAAAAAAGCGGGGGTAATTGTCAGCCAGATTAGCTCACACGAGGCGGTACAGCAGAACCTGTTTGAAATGGTGAATAGCCATCAGCTGCAAGCTGTGTCGCAAGTAACCGACTACCTGAATGCCCGGTATGGAAGCCATACGGTGAAGCTGGCCGTGCAAGGTAGCAGCCGCCAATGGCGGCTAAAGCAGGAGAAACTGTCGCAGGGTTATACCACCCGATGGGATGAGATACTCAGCGTAAAGTAAAACAAAAGCAGGTTGTGGAGTATCACACACACCCTACACCCTAATCCCAACCACCAGTACATCATCAATTTGATCGTTGGCACCCTGCCAGCGATCTAGGGTATCCTCCAGCATAATTTCTTGCTTATCCATGGGCTGTGAGCTAATGGATATGAGCAACTGCTTGAATGAACGGGCCATAAACTTACGATTGTGCTCGCCGCCAAATTGGTCTATATACCCATCGGAAAAAAGGTAGATGGCATCACCATCAAACAGATCGATTGTATGTAAAGTAAAATCGCTCTGATTCATATGCCGCCCAACGGGCATGTTGTCACCACGGATTTCGGTTAGCTCTCCATTCCGAATAATGTAAATGGGATTATAAGCGCCCGCATACTCAAGGTTCCGGAACCCGTTTTTAAATACGCAAATGGCCATATCCATCCCATCATCGGCCTGAAAATCTGAATTGCTGGTTTTAAAGGATGAAAGTATTTTGGTGCGTAGCTTATCCAGTATCCTATGTGGCTGAATACAACCCTCTACATTTACAATCTCATTGAGGAACGACAAACCCATCATGCTCATAAATGCCCCGGGCACGCCGTGCCCTGTGCAGTCGGCCACCACCACTACCAAATGGTCTTCCTTTTCGGTTACCCAATAAAAATCGCCACTCACAATATCACGAGGTCTGAAGAATACGAAATGGTTCTTAAATAGGCTTTGCATTACCTCGGTAGAGGGCATTACCGCTGATTGGATGTTCTTGGCATAACCGATACTCTGAAAAATCTCCCAGTTCTGTTTATAGATATAGTCGCGCTGGCTTAAAATTTCATCCCGCTGATTCTCAATTTCATGGCTATAAACCTCAAGGCTGTCTCGCTGTTTCTTAAGCTCATTATTCTGCTCCTCAATGGTTTGGGTGCGCTCTTTTACCCTTTGTTCCAGTAGTTCCTTCTCGCGCCTTAGCGATCTTTCCCTGATTTTTAGGATTACACTAAAAAGGATTATGGCCAGTAACAGGCTCAAGGCGAGGAACCAAAGGGTTTGCCAAACCGGGGGAGTAATGGTTACCGTAAACTCCACCGTATTGCTCATATTACCCAAAATATCCTTAGCCCTAATTAGAATGGTGTGTTTCCCTGTGGGTAAGTAGGGTATATCTATAATAGGACTGGATGACCATTGCGACCACTCATCCATTAAACCCGAAACCAGATACTGGAATTGAACCATATCGGCCCTTATAAATGAAGGAGCGCTTATGCTTATCTGTATGCCATTATTGGTATAGGACAGCTCAAGATTTTCGACCACCAATGGTATTCCTTGCTTATCGGTTACACTTAAAAGGAATGCGCTCAACGCTTTATCGTTCCATGCTGATTGAGCTGTATTGATCCAATAGATTTTAGAGAAATTATCAACCACCAGCAGGGTGGTATCGTTAGCCCAATGGATATAGTTCGGCTTGTTAAGCAAGTTGACCAGGTTTGTACTCACCTCTTCACTCTCCCAATCGGAATGGTATACGCTCCATCGGGAATTACTTTGTAACCAAGTGTACCCATCCTGATTGTAAAGGATGTTAGGTTGTGTTTTGAAGGCAAATGTAGTATCGAGTTCCAACGTCAAAGTTTCACAATTGAATATGTAAGCTCCCGAAGAGCTAAAGGCCATTGGCTTACCGTTTACCCATCGTACAATCGGATTGCTGGCTTCGGCGCCGGGTATGGCTATGCGATCGACCTCAAACTTGCCATTGCTGATTCTTGAGGCCAACAGAATCTCAAACTCATTTGTGAGCAGCACTCTACTATTGCTCAGGGAGATAAGGCTAACAATTTGCTGATTTTCAGTTTGGAGAATGGGATTAAGAACCATTGAATCACCACGCTTTTGCAGGAAGTATGCCCCATCATCGGTTCCAACTAAAACCCTATTGTTCGCACTACCCTCAACCTCCACATGGATTATATTCTTATGCCTTATGGTATGCTTCACCTTGTCCCCATTTACCTCAAATAGTCCTAGGTTGGTAGCTGCATGCAGCTTGCCGTCAAACACAAAAAGTTGCCTAACCTTGCCCCTAATCCGAGAAACCTGTGCATAATCATGCGTAATGGATTGCAATTGGTAATGAACCTTTCTGATGGGGGGCAAAGTTTCGTTAGTCTCATTTCTTACAGGAACAGTCTCTTGCGAGAAAGGAGAATCCTTCCTATTTTCGCTGTCGGACTGCTCCTCAAAATAGGATTGATTATCAACATCCGATTGCCTTCTGCTAAACATTCTGGACAGAAAACCTTTTCTTTTCTCCTCAAAGCTCTCTTCAGGTTTAGGGGTATCAATCTCTGCAAAAATCTCATTCACACCTTTTGCGTTAACCAGATCAGGTATTGGCGTAGAGGAGTGAGTCTTAGGACGTGGTCGAGTGGTTACTACAGTTTTATAGTCCCGTTTCTCATTAAGAAAAAACAACCCCTCGCTGGTTCCCACATACAGTTTCCCATCATGCTCTATAGCCGATAGGATGGTCC
>CAZKPD010000127.1:6487-7149 GCA_964554585.1 uncultured Rikenellaceae bacterium | reverse complement strand
AGTAGTAGCTGGGAAGATATCGGTAGTAATCGGGTCTGGGATCGGGAGCATCATACCAGTTAAGCGCAGTATTCCCGCTACGCCCAAAGGCGTAGGATATACCTGTATTCACTGTGGTATTACCTAGGGTCATATAATGCGAAAGCATGGCCAAAGGCTTATGGTAATTGTTAATCCTAGAGTTTCTCACTTCTCCATTCTGATAGCCCCAGTTGGGATTATAGTAGGGATTGCCCGTTAAATCATAAGCCTCTTGAACGGCAATTCCCGAGCGACCGCTCTGCATGGGTGCACCAAACATGGTAAAACCGAGGCTATGATTATTATTCAACTTTCGCTCAAGGGAAAGGAAATAGGCATAGGCATCGTAAAATGTGCCCTCCACATAGCCCTCCTGTGCCCAACGCTTTGAGCCCGAAACCACCAACGCCCAATTATTGTCCATCAAGCCGGTAGCATGGGTAAACATGGCCCTATTCCGGTAGTTTCTGTTGGCCGAAGAGTAGGTTACGCGGGTATCGGGCCTATACAGCGAAGCCCTAACCTCAATATTATTCACCCCTCCAAAGCCCCCAAAGGTATACTCCGAAGCCGCCAAGCCATTAGTATTAACCGTATTACGCATAGCGTCATTAAGGCCACCCCAGGTAGAGTAGAATGCT
>CAZKPD010000127.1:0-6465 GCA_964554585.1 uncultured Rikenellaceae bacterium | reverse complement strand
CGTCTCGGGGTCATTAACCGGAATGCCGTTGATAAGCACGGAGGAGTTCTCGGAATCGTACCCTCGAACCCTAAAACGAGCCGATCCAAAGGTGTACCCTGCCGTGTTTAAGAATACATCACGTGATCCTTGAAGCAGGCCGGAGATATCGTGCACCTCATCATCGTTCTCAAAATCCATGGCGGTAAGGGTAATGGTTGGCACCAACCCTTGGTCTACAACCACCTCAGTGGTATCCACTTGCGCATTGGCATATACTGCTGCAAGCAGCAGTGAAAAAAGAAGTGTAATTGTTTTTCTCATAGTACAATGGTTATTTCCATATCTCTTGCTTTGAATAAGCAGAGCCTCAAATGTAGAAATATTATTTAGATAACACGCCCGATAAAAACCATTATTTAAGGGCTCTAATCACTAAAGATTCCTTCCCTCAACTTCTATATCCACAAACTTTAACTCAACATGGTCAACTAATTAAACCAATATTTCCTCCTTAATAAATTGACTTTTACTAACCTTCATCATAACTTGCAATAGTCTGCTCAATAATCAATTTTTACTCCGTTAGCTGTTTTCAATTTTTATTGAATTTCTCCAAAATAGATAATGCTGTTCGGATTACACAGCATTAGAAGTCTTAACAAGAGCACGACAGACTTCAACTGATTATGTACAAATAACCAACTCGTGCAATTATGAAAACGAAACTGATTGCAATCATTTTACTGCTACTGCCCTCATTGTACTCATCATCCCATGCACAAGAAAGTTTCAATGCTGCAGGAGGTGATTCGGAGGGGCCCGGAGTTGTCAGCTTCTCCATAGGACAAGTTTTTTATGAACCATTCCATGGAGAGTATAGCATAATCCCGGGGGTTCAACAGCCCTATGAGGGTCCTACGAATTTTGTAGAATATCCCGAAGGGATTAAACTTGAAGCTAAGGTTTTCCCAAACCCTGCTAACCATATACTTGTACTTGAAGTTTATGAGCAGGACTTCTCTTTAATCCAAATTCTTCTCACAGACCTGAACGGGAAAACCTTGGTAAACCAAAAGGTTATCAGCAGTACAACAGAAATTCCCGTAGAGCATCTTACTCCCGGTATTTACCTGCTGAATGTCACTCGGGATGACAAAGTATTGCAAGCATTTAAAATCATTAAACATTAAGGAGGAAAACCATGAAACTAACAAAGAAACTTTTGACGCTCTTGGCCGCCATAATGGTTTGCTCATTCCACCTATCAGCCCAAACCCCACTTACGTTTAGCTATCAGGCTATTCTTCGTGGCTACGATCTCAAACCCATCGCCTTACAAACCATTCACATGCGATTTACCATACTCCAAGGGGATTTAAATGGTACAGAGGTTTTTGTGGAATACCATGAGCCCTATACAAACCACCACGGCATGATTACACTTCGAATTGGGTTAGGATATATTGCTTTAGGAGATTTGGCGCTTATCGATTGGAGCAATGGCCCCTACTTCATTAAAACTGAGGCCGATATCCAAAATATTGGTCAATATGAACTTATTACTACCACAGAGTTCTCAAGCGTTCCCTATGCGTTTCATGCCCTTAGGGCAGAAACATTGGCCACCCCAATCGTAGAGGTTGACCCTGTATTTAGCGCCTGGGACAGGTCCACCGGAATCTATATCTCTGAGTCTCAAATCATCGATATGAATGATTACCTACTTCAAGAGAATGACCCCTACCTATTTCAGAATATTGACTTCAGCTATGCACAGCTGGGCGATTTACTGCAATTCAACGGTGAAAAATGGGTAAAATTTACCCCCGAATACATAACCGATTATACCGTAACCCAGGAGGATGTAACTGCACATCAAGCTGCCATTGCCATTACCACCAATCAGATTAGCAATTTGGATGAATACATGGAAGGCCAGGTTCATAATCTGGAGCAGGTATTGGAAGTGGGCAATAGCGCGGGCAATATGCGCATCACCGATTTGGCAAACCCTGCCGACCAACAGGATGCGGCCACAAAAGCGTATATCGATCTGCTGATACAATCGCTAACCAGCGAAATTGAGGCGCTTCACGATAGGATTGATGAGCTACAAGGCTTGGGAAAAGTAGTTGATGCCGATGGTAATGTCTATGTTACCATCACCATTGGCGACCAGGTGTGGATGGCCGAAAACCTAAAAACCACCAAGTACAATGACAATACGTCCATACCCTATCTATCCATTTACCCCAGTGAGCCATACTACGCTTGGTATGGTAACAACATCGAATTTAAGGACAGCTATGGAGCTCTTTATAACCAGGCCGCTGTCGCCACAGGGAAGCTGTGCCCGGTAGGTTGGCATGTACCCGAATACAGTGAGTGGGTGGATCTGGTCAATTTCCTTGGCGGAAGCAATGAGGCAGGTGGCAAGCTCAAAGAGAAGGGAACCCAATATTGGAACAATCCCAACACCGGAGCCACCAACGAAACCAGATTCTCAGCAAGGGGAAGTGGAAGATTTCTTCCTTACCAACCGGTAAATCAGCAATTTACAGAACTGATGGAGTCATTCTATGCGTGGTCTAGCACCGAATTTAATGATGATTATGGAGTTATTCACTTGCACTATAGTAGCGGAATGGTTTATCTCCAAGCTCATATAAAACCGTATGGCTTATCGGTTCGTTGCATAAAAGACTAATTACCATTCGGTTGTCGAACACAGTTAACCTCCCATTTTTAGCCTTTGGGAGGTTAAACATTTTTGTAGCTTTGCATGTTTGAAATGTACATCCACCGCAAAAAATCAATATCATGCCACAACCCATTGATACCTTCGAAATTGAGGCCAATATCCTAAAAGAGCTAAAAGATATATTCGACCCGGAAATTCCCGTCAACATTTATGATCTGGGGCTAATCTATGAGATTGATGTGGAAGATGATGGGGCTACTACTGTAACAATGACCCTAACTGCACCCAACTGCCCCATGGCCGACCAGCTGGTACAGGAGGTTCACGATAGGATTAGCAAGATAAATGGGGTTACCCACATGAAAGTGAACCTCACCTTTGACCCTCCGTGGGATAAGAGCATGATGAGCGAAGAGGCTATGCTGGAACTAGGTTTTTTGTAGATTACTATAGTTCCGAAAGTTGCTTAATATCATAAAATTCCCATAAAAGTTTATCCTAAATTTGCACAACTAAATTTGTTGCAATGGAATTGAATAAGGTGTGGAGTAATGCCCGAAGTTACTCCATTATGATATTTGGCTTAGCAATTTTCGCTCTTGCTTGGACAGCATTTCTAATCCCCCATCGGATAACCGGTAGCGGTGTATCGGGCATTGGTGCTCTCGTTTTTTACGCCACCGAAATTCCCGTTGGTTACACCTATTTTGTAATAAACGTAGGGCTACTTTTAGTAGCTATAAAAGTGCTGGGGGCTAACTTTGGAGTAAGAACGGTATTCGGTGTTTTTACGGCAGCCTTTCTGCTCTCCCTATTACAATCATTTATAAAAGAACCTATTGTAGAAGATAAGTTCCTCTCTACCATCATTGGTGGCGGGTTGGGCGGTGTAGGTCTAGGAATAATCTTTACACAGGGCGGAAGCACCGGAGGTACCGATATTATTGCCATGATTGTAAATAAGTACCGGAATATTAGCCCAGGCCGTGTAATCTTACTCTGCGACATATTTATTATCGGTTCCTCTTTCTTTGTGCTCACAGAGATGGAACCCGTAAAACGGCTCGAAACCATTGTATATGGTTACGTGGCCATGGCTGTTCAGGCCTACGCCATCGATGCTATCCTTTCGGGAAACAGGCAGTCGGTGCAGATTATTATTTTCTCTCGCCAATACAAGGAGATTGCCGATCGCATTACCTCGCAAATGAAAAGGGGAGTAACCATTGTTGACGGTATGGGCTGGTACTCCAAAGAGAATCAAAAGGTGATAATAACCTTAGTTCGCCAGTATGAGGCCAATGATCTATACCGAATAATCAGAGAAATCGATCATAATGCTTTCATTTCGGTGGCCAACGTAATGGGGGTTTACGGTAAGGGGTTCGATCAGATCAAACGCTAGTATACTACCCTGCCCTAAAACATCGAAAACATTGATAAAATAATCTTTATCTAGGTTATAGATGCTCTTTTTATACGTAAATCTTACTTACTTTTGCGTCAAACTCAAAGGCCTGAAAAAAAATCTAAAACTGATACATTATGACTCTTAAGACAGCTTATAAATTCACCAAAACATACACGATCGTATTTTTTGGTCTATTCCTATATTGTCTGGCATGGGCATCGCTAATCCTCCCTCACAAAATAACCGGAGGAGGGATATCGGGCGTAGGAGCAATTATTTACTACGCCACAGGATTCCCTGTGGGTTACACTTTCTTTTTGGTAAATATCGTACTCATACTTATTGCCATCAAAATACTGGGTGCCAACTTTGGGTTAAAAACAATTGTGGGAGTCATCGGAGCTTCTATCCTTCTCTCTGTTTTACAACCCGTATTTACAGCACCAGTGGTTGAGGATAAATTCCTTTCGGCCATTATTGGAGGTATTCTTTCGGGTGCAGGATTAGGAATCGTTTTCACGCAAGGAGGCAGTACCGGAGGGACTGACATCATTGCCATGATTGTAAATAAGTACCGTAATATTAGTCCAGGTAGAGTAATCCTCCTTTGCGATATAATCATTATCGGATCTTCATTCTTGGTCCTAACCGATCTTCTCCCCGTTAAACGGATTGAAACCATTGTTTACGGATACGTGTCGGTGGCTATTACCGGTTATGTAATTGATATGGTTCTTTCAGGAAGTAAGCAATCAGTACAAATCTTCATCTTTTCTAAGAAGTATGAACTTATTGCAGACCAGATAACTCAGCATATCAAGCGGGGGGTAACCGTAATTGACGGTGTAGGTTGGTACTCCAAAGAGAACCAAAAGGTAGTTCTTACCCTTGTGCGCAAACATGAGATTAGCGAGGTGTACAAACTTATCAAAGAGGTTGATCAAGAGGCCTTTGTTTCAGTAGCCAATGTAATGGGCGTATACGGACAAGGATTTGAGCGGATGCGCTCATAGGTTAATTTCTCGTAATTCCTGACAAAAAATTGAGCTGACCTTAGCTCAATTTAGAGTATTACTCTATTTTTGGAGAAAATTTTTATAGGCATGCAAAAAAGGACAACCCTAATAATCATAATTACCTCCTTCATTGTGCTCATTGCCGGAGCAACCATCCTTTTGATTGGTAGAAATACACATTCTCCTTGTTCCGAAAAAGATAAAATAGTGGCCGAAGCTGCTCTTCCCATTGAT
Source organism: uncultured Rikenellaceae bacterium (assembly GCA_964554585.1). GTDB lineage: Bacteria > Bacteroidota > Bacteroidia > Bacteroidales > Tenuifilaceae > Perlabentimonas. The sequence goes on along the minus strand of CAZKPD010000127.1, from coordinate 1,121 downwards.
GAACCACCCGTACTCAAATACGGCATCCCTGTAGACTCGTTCTGCATTTCGAGCAATACCATCAAATGGAACCAAACCTTGGGTAGCATTATGCAATCCCACAACATTGCACCCCACCTAATCCAATCACTAGAAACAGCCGCTAAGGGTGTTTTTGATATCCGTAAGATTAAGGCCGGAAATCCGTATCATGTTTTCATCTCACTCGATTCGATCCAAAGGGTTGAATACCTGGTTTATGAGCATTCACAGACGGATTATGTTGTGCTTCATTTTGGCAGTTCCCTTACGGTAAGCCAAGGACAGCACCCTATTACCCCAGTAACCCGCATTAGCGAAGCCGAAATATCCTCATCCCTTTGGGATGCTATGGTATCCTATAACCTTAACCCCCTATTGGCCCTAGACCTTTCCGATATTTTTGCTTGGACGGTTGACTTTTTTGGGTTAGATCAAGGAGACGGTTTTAAGGTTATTTACGATGAGCTTTATGTGGATAATAAATCAGTAGGAATTGGAGATATCCATGCGGCATGGTTCGAGCATAAAGGTGAAAAATATTATGCCTATCGGTACATGCAGGACTCCGTTTGGAGCTATTGGGATGAGAAAGGAAACTCTTTAAGAAAAACCTTTCTAAAAGCTCCTTTGCGCTTTTCGCGCATTAGTTCCGGTTTTACGCAACGACGCCTTCATCCGGTACTCAAAATCTACCGACCACACACAGGAGTCGACTATGCAGCCCCGGAGGGTACTCCCGTAGTTGCGCTTGGCGATGGAATTGTAATTGAAAAAGGGTATGACAAAGCGGCCGGGAATTACGTTAAGATTAAGCATAACAGCGTTTACACAACCGGCTATAACCACTTCTCCAAGTTTGGCAAAGGCATTACTAAAGGGATGAGGGTGCAACAAGGCCAAGTAATTGGCTATGTTGGCCGAACCGGCTATGCCACAGGCCCGCATCTGGATTTACGATTCTGGAAGAATGGCAAACCAATTGACCCCCTAAGGGTTGAGGCACCTCCGGTAGAGCCTATCTGCGAGGATAAATTCGATGTATATAAGCAGGCTATTTCGGAGCATCAGGTAATTTTGGACAGCATCTCTTTGCGCCCCAA
>CAZKPD010000126.1:0-7157 GCA_964554585.1 uncultured Rikenellaceae bacterium | reverse complement strand
AGAGCACATCCCTTTTAAGGATGGGGTCCTGGGTTCGAATCCCAGCTGAATCACAAAGGATTGAAAAAAAGCAGCCAAATGGCTGCTTTTTTATTTATAGGCGGTTTCAATGAAGGTATGCCGAATATTCAGCTTGCTAAACTCAAATAGCTCTTCCCCCGACTCTTTCATTTCCTCGTCATCTATCTCATAATGCCATTCAACATGTAATGTTGATCCTTGTTCCGTAAATTCGTGGAGTTTCTGAAACAGGATTACTAAATACTTGTATGTGGCGGAGTTGAAATACCTGAAAAAGAAAATCGCCTGAATGTCAATTTTGGTATTGGTATCTTTAAGGTAAGATTTGTACTTATCTAACCACTCTATTACGGGCTGAAAGAATTTAAGCACGTTTTCAGGATGGCAAATCCCTTTAACACTAAAAACGTTTGTCTCAGTATCAAAAATAACCTCGGGTGAATCTTTCTGTGGCTTAATGTGTAGTTTATTCATGTTTAATGCGGATGAGATTTGGGAGGTTCTACTTTGGGCACAAAATTAAAGGGAAGATTTAAGAGTTCTGAAAATTCGACTCCTGCCTCCTCCAGTTCAGCATCATATTTGGGATACATCCAGGTAACCTCCACCTGTTTTCCTTGCTTAGAAAGGTCTCGAAGCATGGATAGAATAATCAAAATCATTTTAGACGAGGCTGTATTGAAGTAGTCAAAGTCCAATACAATATTGGTAAACTCATTGGGGTTTATTTTATACTCTTCGAACCAGTCAAGTATAGGGTTATAAAACCGTTTCACATCCTCAGGCAAGCATTTGCCTTGTAAAAGGAATACGCCATTCTCTTTATCCAAAAGAACTTTTGGAGTGATTTCGGTTGCTGATATGTCTATTCCCTTCATACTTAGTGCTAAACGATTGTTTATAAAGCAGGTTGATAGGTCTAATCGTACACGGGTTGATATTTGATAAAGTTAAAGGGAACCTCTACAATATCAGCATAGTCCTCACCCGCATCCTGCATATCCTCATCATCCTCTTGGTAATACCAATCAATGGTCACCTTTTTTCCTGCTTCGTGAATTTTTTTAAATACCTCAAATATTTCCAGCAGCATTTTTGAAGAAGCGGTATTGAAGTAATCCATTTTAACTTGGAGTACCGTTTCTGCGTTGGGTGATTCTGCATACTCCTGAATCCATTGTATTACAGGATTAAAGAATTCCTTCACATCTTCGGGAAGCGATTTTCCGGTAATGGCAAAAATGCTCTTCTCCTTATTAAAATCTATTTGTGGTGTCTCGTTAGTTCCTTGAATACTTAATGCTTCCATGTTATATCTTCTAGTTAATTCTTAATCAATTTACTGCTTAACAAATCCTCAGGTAAACAAAAATACAACTTATGTAACAAAATAACAAGCGTGTGGACCGCATTAATTGTTTTTAAATCATAAATTATAAGCGGAATCTGGTTCACCTATTCAAAAAACACGCGTTATGCATACTATGAAACAAGCAATAACACGCAATGTTCAGAACATAAATAAACCTCTAACTATTAGATTAGATAGTTAGCACACGTTACCTTTGCAAAAAAGATAGTTATTTTATGCAATCTCTGTTACCAATTCTTTCGATAGCCTATTTTCCGCCCATTAGCTATGTAGCAACACTAGTCAATAGTAACATTGTATATCTAGAAAAGCACGAAACCTACAGGAAGCAAACCAACAGGAATAGATGCCATATATACTCTGCCAATGGTGCTATTCCATTATCCATTCCCATTAAAAAACCCATGGGAAACAGAACTAAAATTTGCGATGCATTAATTGACAATTCCGTTAAATGGAACCGAGAGCATTGGAGAGCCATTGAATCTGCTTATCATAACTCTGCCTACTTCGAGTTTTTAAGCGACTTTTTTGTGCCTTTTTACCAGAAACCTTGGATTTACTTGTGGGACTTTAATCTAGCCTTAATTCAAGTAATTTTAGGGATTTTAGAGGTTAATGTGGAAATTAGAGAAACTGAAAGTTTCATTCTTCAACACGAAGAGGGCTACCACGACGTAAGAGATCTTTTTAAATCGGAGGCTATAAAAAATATTCCCTTGCTTCTTCCCTACCATCAAGTTTTTGAAGAAAAATATGGTTTTATTCCAAATTTATCTATACTTGATCTGCTCTGCAACGTAGGAATGGATGCAAGAACTTGGCTCTTGGACCTAAAATAATCTGTAAAGTATAGTGGTTACAGACCTATTTTGACCGGAAACTATTTAGCAAACAAAGCTTGGCCCGATTAAATGGTACAAAAAGGGAGCATTTGCTCCCTTTCCATACCTTAATAGATTAGCTAAAACCGATAACCTAAGGTTAGCATAAACCGGTTCTGGTTAGCTGTGGAGGTGGCAATTTCCGGAAAATTAGACAACTTATCAAAACTCCCAAAAGGCATAAAACTGTAATCATACATCATCCTCTGGTAGGCCCAATCCACATAAAAATGATCCATCCGAAGGCCAAATCCTCCCGAGAATATATTAGTAGCAGAGGTTGCTAAAGGGTAGTTCTTATCATATGGACTTCCATAGTATGCATATCCTGCACGCAGTGCCAATTGCCCAATCCATACTTCACCGCCAACCCTGACATTGTGAACATTTACAAAAATATTTTTAATACTCTGGTTTTCACCAGTAAATTTATAGCCATCTCCACCTTTGCCATATCGCATGGAGGTATAATCCACGTATTCATAATCAGCACTGATAAGGGCTATTTGGCCAAAGGTATATGCAACAGAACCTATAAACTTGTAAGGCGATTCCAGCGTGTAATCGTAATAATTGGTAGGAGTTTTAGTAGATATTTCCCCCACATTCAGCTCGGAAGTCAAAGTTGCCCTATATTTTTCGTCTAAGCTATAAAATGTAGGTGTATGCGCAGCCAAACCCAGCCTGAGCTGTGGAATGGGTCGATAGATAAATCCTAATTTAAGGTTTATGCCACTACCCTCAATTAGAAGACGTTCGTTAAACGTCATTCCCTTAAAATAGATATCTCCAGCCGTACTATTCCCCTCTTTAGCAGCTTCTGTATAATAGGTGTAATACCGCATAAAAACATCGTGAACACCTATGGTTGCCCCAAAATAGTATTTATTAGAAACATTAGCTCCCATAGAAAATGTATACTCTCCAATTCCTCCCTCCACAGAACGGGATTGATCTTGGTATACCCCATCTCCATTTGCCAAAATAGATTGGTACTGGCTAGGTTTACCATTAAGTGTATCTATTAGATAGGTATTCCATGCCATTATGGCCTCCCACCATGCGTTGCTGTTTTTATAGGGATCCCAATCTTTATCAGGAGTTAAATCTGCCCAATGGTTCCCATTGGCCAAATCGGCAAAATGATTCATAATGGAATAGCTATTATTTAAGCCAAGCAAGGTCGTTTCGGAGTAAAAATCTTTAACTCTGTTATAGCCCAACCCAAAATTCAGCATAACTAATCCCTTTTCCTCTTCAGTTTTTTTTACAGATTTGAATGAGGATACTAATCCAAAATTATCGAACATGAATCGGGTGCGTGAATCAGTGTAATCAGATCCAATATAATTGGTATTATCAATCCTGGTCTTAAGTATTGGGGTTAAGGTAAACTCTGATGAACGATACATGGCAAGCCCGGCCGGATTATTGGAAAGGGAACTAAAATCTGCCCCCAACGCACCGAATGCACCACCTAAGCTCACATTCCGTGCTGTACCATATGAGGTATTTTGAAACGACAATCGAAATATGTCATCAACACCTTGTGCCATTGTCCCGACACTATATAGGGCTAAAATCAAGAGGGTTATTCTTTTCATATCAGTAATTTTTGAAATACAAGCAAACAACAAGCAACGACTCTACTACCTGTACTATTTATACCGCACAAAATTTAACCTCACCGTTATCTCTTCCGAGAGATAGTGTTCGATGAGGAGGATGAAGAGCTACCAACACTCCTACTAGATCCTGATGAAGAGGAGCTACTGCTATTACTACTTCCCCTTGAGATAGAGCTGGAAGATGATGAGGGAGCACTTGAGGATGATGACGGTTTTGGCGACGAACTTACAGATCTACCAGAGGAACTGCTTCTGCTACTTCCAACCGATCCGCTGGAAGGATTTCTAGTAGGCGCTATCGTTGTAGGACGTGTAGAACTTGAAGGAGCAGTAGAAATGCGTCTACCCTCACCCGAAGAGCTGCTTATAGGCCTTGATACGGTTTTTCCGGGTTGTGTCGATGTCGGCCTAGGTCTTTCTGTAGCCGGATAGGTAGCTTTTGAAGGTCTATTAAAATCGCTGTTGTTCGCCGAATTAGGTCGAGTATAGGTGGGATTATAATCCCTAGCTCCCACATTGTCCTTTGCATTGATTCGAGTTGGATTCATTGCTTTGCTCTCTTGAACAGGCCTAGAAACAGTATTATTGGTTCTATTGGGCTCTTTAACCTCCTTCACGGTGGTGTTCTGCTGAGTAGGGTTAAGTGTAGTTAAACCATTAGGATTCTCTACCCTTAAGGGTTTAGTTTGGATTTGAGATTGTTGCAAATCACCGGATTGGCCCTTCTCATTTCCAAGTACCACCTGTTTTTCTGAAATAGATTGCCGCACATTATCGTTAACAACACCTAAATTTCCGGTATAATTAGGTGCTATAGTACCGCTTGTAGGACGACGTCCATAATGATAGTCCCCTGTGTTAGCATGGTGCCCATAATGATGACCACCCCAATAACCGTAGTCATATCCCCAGCCATAGCCATAACCTCCCCAAGGTGAATACCAATAGGCATATGGGTTATACCCCCAATAGCCGTATGAATACCAAGGATTCCAATAGCCACCGTAGCTCCAGTAATTCCACCCAAAACCAAACCCATAATAGGGACGATATCCCCAAGGACGATACCATGGGTTATTCCAGTAGTTGTAACTTGGCCAACCAAACATTGAGGACATGTAGTAAGGCTCTGCCCAAACAGTCCCTCCCATGATAATGATATTGTAGTGAGCAGGGTCATAACTTGATGCATACCTGTAATCATCTGAATACTGTACGCTCCAATCATCAATTCCATACCTTGGATCGGATAAACCTCTTAGTCGACGTTCGTATGAATCTTGATAAGTGGTAGATAGCACCCTTTCGTAGGGATTGATTTCTTCGTCGGATTTGTAAACGAGCGAATCTATGGATCCAATACTGTCATTAGCCAATATGCTCTCGTACTTAAGCACTAAATCATCCATTTTTAGGGGGGCACTTGAAGCATTGTTTATACCACTATCTGTTACATACGTCTTTTGAGGGTTGTGGTACAGGTCATCATACAAACCCGCATCTGTCTTGCTCATCATCAAACTAGAGGAGCATCCCATAAAAACTATGGGAAACAGAACAATTGACAATATTCTTGCTTTTGTTTTCATAACAACCTCCATGCCTTTTTATAATTAGGGTTTTATTTGCTTACTTTGCTATCTAAATACGCATGAAATAGTACAAAATTCATACCAAATAAACGTTATGGCAAAGAAAATTACAAGCAGAAATGAGGATTTTTCTCAGTGGTATAATGACATCGTAATAGAGGCCGGATTGGCCGATCACTCGTCAGTTAGAGGAAGTATGGTTATAAAACCCTATGGCTATGCCATTTGGGAGAAGATCCAAAGGCAACTTGACGACATGTTTAAAGCCACAGGGCATCAAAACGCCTATTTCCCGCTATTTATCCCCCGTTCTTTTTTCAGCAAAGAGGCCAGTCATGTCGAAGGGTTTGCCAAAGAGTGTGCCATAGTAACCCATTATCGCCTAAAAAATAGCCCTGATGGCAAAGGAGTAATTGTAGATGAAGATGCAAAACTCGAAGAAGAGCTAATCGTAAGGCCCACCTCTGAGACCATCATTTGGAATACCTATAAGGATTGGATTCAATCGTACAGGGACCTACCTATACTTATTAACCAGTGGGCCAATGTGGTTCGATGGGAAATGCGCACACGCCTTTTCTTAAGAACTGCCGAATTCCTTTGGCAAGAGGGGCATACCGCCCATGCCACCGAGGAGGAAGCCATAAAAGAAACGCTTCAAATGATTGGCGTTTATTCCGATTTTGCCCACAATTGGATGAGCATGCCCGTTATTGTTGGGACCAAGTCGGAAGGGGAGCGATTTGCCGGTGCTCTCGAGACCTATTCCATCGAAGCGCTTATGCAGGATGGAAAAGCATTGCAGGCCGGTACCTCGCACTTTTTAGGACAAAACTTTGCCAAGGCATTCGATGTTAAGTTTCAGAGTAAAGACGGAACCCTTGAGTATGTTTGGGCTACCTCGTGGGGGGTATCAACCCGATTAATGGGTGCATTAGTTATGACCCACTCAGATGATCACGGATTAGTGCTTCCTCCCAAACTTGCTCCTACCCAGGTGGTGTTCATTCCAATATATAAAAACCATGAGGAGCTAGACAAAATCTCTGAAAAGGTAAAGGAGCTTACTGAACAGCTAAAAGCCAAAGGGATAACCACCCAATACGATGACAGGGACACCCTAAAACCGGGATTCAAATTTGCCGAATACGAGCTCAAGGGATACCCTATCCGTATTGCCATTGGCCCAAAAGATTTAGAAAAAGGAAGTGTGGAACTTGCGCGTCGCGACACGCTGACTAAATCATTTGTCCCGCAAGAAGGTTTAGCAAACTATGTGGTGAACCTACTAGACGAAATTCAGAATAATATCTTACAGAAGGCCATCAACTATCGTGACAACTACACAACCAAGGTGGATACTTACGATGAGTTTAAACAGGTGCTCGATGAAAAAGGAGGTTTTATACTTGCCCACTGGGATGGAACCGCCGAAACTGAAAACCAAATAAAAGCGGATACCAAAGCTACCATTAGGTGCATTCCCCTTAATATGGAACCCGAAGAGGGAATTTGTATTGTAACCGGGAAGCCGTCTAAACAACGTGCGCTTTTTGCTAGAGCATACTAGAATCAAGATTTTAAGCCTTTAAAACAATGGGGATCAACAAAAACACAACACGTACACTCATAACCGATACGTTGATTGAAAAATCGGGGA
>CAZKPD010000125.1:1843-7163 GCA_964554585.1 uncultured Rikenellaceae bacterium | reverse complement strand
GCTAATAGATATCATTGGGAATACCAATGGCAATGCCGATGATTTTGATGTTGCAGGTGTTGTGGGAGCAGGGAAAGACCATACCCTTGTACGTAAATCGAGTATAATAATTGGGAATACCGATTGGCCCTCATCGGCAGGAAGTAATACCGAGAATAGCGAATGGATTGTGTACCCCAAGGATAGCTTTGGCTATTTGGGATGGCACGGGCCCAGTGATGAAGCTGAGATTTTGAGCTTTGGTAGCGACCTTCAGTTTGAGCCTGCTGTTATTAACTCTGCAACTGCATCAGTTACGCTTAAGGTTGTTTATGGAACCGATTTAACTGCGCTTGTACCAACCTTCACCCTTTCGTCGGGTGCAAAAGCTTATGTGGCCGGAGCTGAGCAAGTTTCGGGAGTTACCGCGGTTAACTTTACCAACCCTGTAACCTATGTGATAATTGCCGAAAACGGTTCAACGGAAAAGCAGTGGACGGTTACCGTTACCACATCTGCTACCATGAACGATAAGGCAGAAATTTTAAGCTTTACGGTTGATGGACAAGTTACATCTACAATTATCAACTCTGACAATGCGACGGTTACCGTTGGGGTTGAGGGAGATATAACCCAGCTGGCTCCAATCATTACAATTAGCGCCGGAGCATCCATTAATCCCGCCAGTGGTGTAGCGCAAGACTTTACTAATCCCGTACAGTACACAGTTACTGCACAAAATGGAACAACTACAAAAGTGTGGACCGTTACGGTCAATGTGGTAGGTATTGTGCCCATTTACGATATTCAGTATACCCAAGATCCTTCGGGAGATAGCCCATATAAAGGGCAAGTGGTAACTACTGAGGGGGTTGTAACAGCTCATCACTATAACCATCAAGGGGGTGTGTTCCAAGGAATCTTTATTCAGGATGGGCCGGGCGCATGGAATGGCCTCTACGTTTTCAATAAGGAGATGGGCAACGTACCCAATGTGGGGGACAAAATCCGCGTTACCGGAAAGATTGAAGAGTACTATACCCTTACCGAACTTACATCGGCAGGGGGTACTGTGGATATGAATATCACTGTGCTTAGCACAGGGAATGAGCTACCCCAACCTACTAAGCTGAGTACTGCCGAGGCAGCCGAAGAGCCATGGGAGGGAGTACTGGTAAGGGTTACCAACGCTCAGTACACAATTCCTGCCGATAATTTTAATGTGCTTGGGATTGACGATGGTACCGGTGTGGTTTATGCAGATGATGATATGTATAACTTCATGAGCATATTTAAGCTATACGACTGGTACAACGTTACCGGCATAGGTCACTTTAGCTATGATATGCCTAAAATTCTGCCTCGCTTTGCAGAGGATGTGGAACCTGCTACGGGGGTTGAAATCGCTTGGGGCGAGAGCATCAGCATTTACCCCAATCCTTTTGATCAAACCCTTTGGATTCAGAATATTGAAGATGCAAGTAGGGTGAAGGTGTTCAACATTATGGGCCAAGAAGTATTGGGTATGAATCTTTCTGGAGCTCAAAGCGCTTCTATCAGCACAGGGCATCTGCCTGCAGGTGTATACCTAGTGGTAATTGCTGACCATAGCGGTAATAGTGTGGTTCATAAGCTGATTAAGAGATAACCTCGTAAAGGTTTAGCCAAAACAGTCCGATGAGCAATCTGCCTCATCGGACTGTTTTTTTTACAGGGCTTGTAGGATTAGTACGGGTGAAGTGTGTTAATTTTCCATTCTACTGATGGAAAAAAAGGTATTGTTGCTTATCCTAAACAAGCACATCCATTAGCATAGGAATGCAAAGGGTCGCAAGCGTTGTGGGGCAAGTAAATGCACCATTAATTAGGGGCAAAAGGAAGGCGGATTGAGAGTGTGGCTACTGAAAACTGACCCAGGTTTAGGTAAACTTATAGTTGGGGTTGAACTAGAGGAGGAATTTAGCTATGATGTAGCTATAGTTAGTATTTAAAACTGCTTATAGCAGGCTATAGAGGAGGGATGGCATGGTTGGGCTACTCTACCTTAAATTAGCTGTTCAGTAAATCCTATATGTATGTTGAGGAGTAATAGAAGAAGATGTATCCAAATTAATGGATGTTGTGCAGTGGAGATAATCCTTTCGATTAGGCACAAAAAAAAGGCTGCCGAGGCAGCCTTTTTTTATAGATAAGTAGTGATTACTGCTTAATCATTTTGCGGATTGAGCGCTCACCAATTTCGTTTTGGAAAGTAACCATGTAAACGCCATTAGATAGGTCGCTAGTGCTAACAGAGGTTCCGTTAACTTTTACATTCATTACTTCTTGACCAATTAGGTTATGAATAATCACTTGGCTAACGTTTCCGTCAAACTGAATTTCGTTGGTGAATGGGTTGGGATAAGCATTAACTTGGTATCCACCAAGGGTTTCAACGCTGTTACCACCTTCTACGTATGCGCGAAGGCTCCAGTTGTAATTTAACGATGCGCTTAGGTCAGAAAGGTTTTCCCATACTTCTTCAGGATCGTCAAAGCGAATTTTGTCACCTTTACCTTTTACTGCAGGACCTGCATCACAACCAGCGGGGTGTCCTGATGGAGTGTCAATCCAATAACCAAACCAAAGTTCTTGAGAAGCATCAATGGTGAAAGGTTCGTCTAATTCAAACTCTAACCAAGTTGCTCCGGCAGCAACGTCAACATCTTGTGAGTAAAGTTCAGTCATTCCACCGGGTGCCCAAATTTTTAGAACGTAGGTAGCTACTGCGAAAGCGTTGTCACCTGCAATAAAAGACATTTTGGTGATTTTCCATCCATTATAATCATCAATGTCAAAATCGGTCCAACGGCTTCCAACCATAAAGGTAGCAGCACCACCTGTTCCAATAGAGTTTTCAGTTTCATTGGCTTTGTCCCAGTAAATCCATTCGCCTTCGGCTCTGTCATTCGTTGGGAATTGGATTTCTTTTGCAGCGTCGTTTTTATGAACAGTCAGTTCATACTTTTGAGCAAAAGAGGTTACTGATACAGCAGCAACCAAAAGCAAAGTAAATAGTTTTTTCATAGCTGTTTTTTTTAAGTTAAAAATTAAGTTACAAGGCAAATGTACTAAATATTTTATATAAACAAGTATAAGCCGCCTTTTTTAACAAAAATTATTTCCCTTTAAATGGAGTTTAAAAGTAAAAGACTCTTATAGTGTGTTTTGGAATTTATAGGCAAGTTAGGGGTTTTTGTCGTTTTTACATTTTTAACAGGCCTTAGTTTTTTTCTTGCTTTGGAAATAGTTTTTTCAGCCTAGTTATTTTGCAAAATGTGGCTTTGTAGAGCTATTGACCCCCTTAATAGTTTAACGAGTCTACAATTCATCATTTTTTCCTATTTTTGCTACCTTATATTTAAAGACACTTTTACCTATTGACAGCTATGAGTAAAACCACAAAATATAATCCTGCCGAGGTTGAGGATAAATGGTATAGCTACTGGTTAGAGCACAGCTTGTTTCGTTCTACCCCCGATGAGCGTGAACCCTATTGCATTGTTATACCTCCGCCAAACGTTACCGGTGTATTGCACATGGGGCATATGCTTAACAATACTATACAGGATGTTCTTATTCGACGCGCAAAAATGCAGGGAAAGAATACCTGTTGGGTTCCCGGTACCGACCATGCATCCATTGCTACCGAGGCAAAGGTGGTGGCCAAGCTAAGGGATGAGGGTATTGATAAGAATACCCTTTCACGGGAGCAGTTCCTTGAGCATGCTTGGGAGTGGACCCATAAGCATGGCGGGATCATTCTAGAACAGCTTAAGAAGCTGGGAGCATCGTGCGATTGGGAGCGAACTGCTTTTACCATGGACAAGAACCTTTCAGAAAGCGTGATTAAGGTTTTTGTAGACCTATATAATAAGGGACTTATATACCGGGGGGTTCGTATGGTGAATTGGGACCCCCAGGCCAAAACGGCCGTATCGGACGAAGAGGTGAATTACAAAGAGGTTCAGAGCAAACTGTACTATCTTAGGTATTTTGTGGATGGGGAAGAGGGATTTGTAACCATTGCAACCACCCGACCCGAAACCATTTTGGGCGACACGGCTGTGTGTGTTAACCCCAACGACTCCCGATTTGCACAGCTGAAAGGGAAGCGTTTGCTGGTTCCGCTTATTAAGCGGAGTATCCCCGTGATATATGATGAATACGTGGATATGGAGTTTGGAACCGGAGCCCTAAAGGTAACCCCTGCCCACGATTTGAATGACCATATGCTTGGGGATAAGCATAACTTAGAAACGGTTGATATTTTTAACGATGATGGTACCCTTTCTCCGGCAGCACAGCTCTATGTGGGGATGGACCGTTTTGATGTACGCAAAAAGATTGAGGCCGATTTGAATACTGCCGGACACTTAGAGAAGGTTGAGGATTATGTGAATAAGGTAGGCTATAGTGAGCGTACCGATGCGGTAATTGAACCTAAACTCTCCATGCAATGGTTTTTGAAAATGGAAGAGCTGGCTAAGCCGGCCCTAAATGCCATTGTGGATGAGGAGATTCAGCTATACCCTCCCAAATACATCAATACCTATCGGCATTGGATGGAGAATGTGAAGGATTGGTGTGTGTCGCGCCAGCTTTGGTGGGGGCATCGCATTCCGGTTTGGTATCTTCCCGACGGAGGTTATGTTGTAGCTGAAAACGAAGAGCAGGCACTGATGCTGGGTAAGGAGAAAACGGGGAATCCAAATCTGACTAAGGAAAGCCTTAGACAAGAGGAGGATGTGCTCGATACCTGGTTTAGCTCATGGCTCTGGCCCATTTCTGTTTTTGATGGCATTCGTAATCCCAATAATGCCGATATAAGCTATTATTACCCCAGCGAAGTTTTGGTAACTGCTCCCGAGATCCTGTTTTTTTGGGTGGCCCGAATGATTATTGCCGGATATGAGTATCGGGGTGATAAACCCTTTAAAACGGTCTATTTGCACGGCATTGTACGCGATGAGCAACGCCGAAAGATGAGCAAACAGCTGGGCAACAGCCCCGATCCATTGGAGCTGGTTAAGCAGTATGGTGCCGATGGCATGAGGGTAGGTATGCTGCTGTGTGCTCCGGCCGGAAACGATCTACTCTTTGATCATAATCTGCCCGAACAGGGAAGGAATTTTAGCAATAAGATATGGAATGCCTTTAGGCTGGTGAATGGTTGGCAAGTGGATGCGGCCATAGAGCAGCCCATGCACTCAGCCCTTGCAGTGGAGTGGATGTCCAATCTGCTAAAGCGAGAAATATCCCGTTTGGACGATCATTTCGAGAAGTATAGGCTTTCCGAAGC
>CAZKPD010000125.1:0-1833 GCA_964554585.1 uncultured Rikenellaceae bacterium | reverse complement strand
GTGTATAAGCTGTTCTGGGACGAGTTCTCCTCATGGTTCCTCGAGATGGTAAAACCGGCCTATCAGCAGCCAATGGATAAGAAAACCTATGATGCAGTGTTGGTTCTGTTTGAGCAAATGCTTCAGCTGCTCCATCCTTTTATGCCTTTTATAACCGAAGAGCTTTGGCAGCAGCTAGAGCCACGCAAAAAAGGGGATAGCATAATGGTGTCGAAATGGCCAAAAGCAGAACCATATGATGAGCAGCTGCTGAGCTCGTTCGAATATGCCAAAGAGGTTATTGCCGGAATACGTACCATCAGGCAAGAGAAGAATATTCCTATTAGGAACACCCTGACCCTTAGAGTTAAGGGCGAAGGATTTAGTAAAGAGATTGAGAGCCTGATTGTTAAAATGGCAGGGTTAGATACTATAGGTTATACCCAAGATAGCATTCCCAATGCAGCTTCTTTCCTTGTAAAATCTACAGAGTTTTATGTTCCACTTGAGGGTTTTGTGGATACTGAAGAGGAGATTGCTAAGCTGGAAGAAGAGCTAACCTATACCCGCGGTTTTTTGGTTAGCGTTGAAAAGAAATTGGGTAACGAGCGTTTTGTAAGCGGTGCACCGGCTCAGGTGGTTGAGGTGGAACGAAAGAAACAGGCTGATGCGCTAGAAAAAATTAAAGTCCTCGAGGAGCGTTTGGCTGGCCTAAAAAGCTAAGTTTCGGTAAGGATACAGTAAAGCCCTGTTCAATGTTGAACAGGGCTTTTTATTTTTGTCTATGGGCTATAAACCTAGCAACCAAACTGACTGGTACGGTTTTTCGCGCCTTAGGCGATCAAGTTCACGTAAAGCCCTGTTTTTATCTGTGTATTTGAGCATGGCCACCCGATAGCTGCCATTAGACTCGAGAATTTCAGGCTTATACCCTTTCTTTTCAAGATTTCTGAGGTGAACCTGCGCATTCTCCATTCGGGCAAAACTTCCAGAAATAATATAGTAAGTCCTGCTCTCTTGTGCAACCGGTTCGCTATAGTACAATGCTGTTTTCTTATCCGTTTCCACCCCAATTTCAGGAATTATTGTTTCCAGGGGTGCCTCAGTACCCAAGGAGGTGGTATCATTAGAAGAGTTTTCAAGAGTATCCAAGTGGATTATTTCTTGATGAGTGTCGGTGTGGGGTTGGTTTACGGCTATGGGTTCTCTGTTCCAGTATTGTGATATTGGATAAAATAGGTAAAGAGCAACAGCTACTGCGATCACAATGAATCCTATGCCTAAACCCACAATCAATGCGGTACTTGAACGCTTTTTCGGATATGCTTTCTTAGGTGTGGGAGTCGTCGGTACAGGCTTCTGGTGTGCCTCTTTACGTGGAGCAACCGGAACCTCCTTTAGCCCAAAAGTAGATGCTATACGCTTTTCGTTGCTTTCGGGTTCAAAAAAGATATTCCCATCCGCACCTTTTTTTAGCATCCCTACACCTTCAAAATATACCTGTTGGCCGGATTGCAAGCTGTTCTTCGTATTATCTGCAAATTGCTCCACTGCTTTCTGAGCATCTTCCTTATCCATGTTCTGATGTTCAACAAGAAAACGCTCCAAAGCCTCATCGTTGAAGGTGCGCTTAGCATCAAAGCGAATAATCTCGGTGGGGGGCATAAAGGTTTTTCCATCCGGTGATAACGAAGCGGGCTGGTGAACTACTACGAAGCTACCCAGGGTGGGAATGCTTACATATTGGTTGTTAATCAGCAACAGTTTTATAGCGCTATGCAATTCCAATGGGCTAAGTGTTTTGGTTTTAGCAAAAATATAGAAAATATTTTAAAGAGAAATACCCTCGGGTGA
>CAZKPD010000124.1:0-7196 GCA_964554585.1 uncultured Rikenellaceae bacterium | reverse complement strand
AGTAGTAGGCCTGATCGCCCATATTAGCTCCGGCAAGCTTTTCGAGCATCACATCGCCATTGGGATAGCGTTGGCTGGTAACAGACTCAATAACCATTGGCTTTTGGGCATCAATAGGGTAGCTCCATGTGGAAGCATGTACGCCGTTGGCACGATACACATTAACCTTTACAATGTTTGACCGCGTTATATACATCATCTTTTCGGTAAAGGTATGGGCACCTGAGGGCCCAAACACCCTTGCCATCTCAATCCGGTTTAGGGTATCTACCATGATCACAGCCCATTGAACCAGCTTATCGTTCTTAAACTCCTCTATGCCAACCGGAACAAAAGAAATGCTATCCCTTTTAATCACGATAACCACCTCATTCCAACCGGAGAAATTGGCAAAAAAACGATGTTTTTTTCCAATAAGCCTATTCCCTTCATCATACTCCCAATAGGTTTCGCTGCTTACTCCTCCCGAGCTGTTATAGGAGATTTGCGAAAGGATACAGCCTTGACGGTCATACTGCTGCTCTTGCCGATGGGGTGGAGTTTTGTGTCCCTTAAGAATCAGCTCCGAATTTTCGATGATTGACCTAAAAGGAGTGCTACGGCTCATCCCCATGGGTGCCGAAAAAAGGTGGTCGGTAATGGGTTGGGCTTGAACCAACGCATAACCACCCAAAAGAAAAAACAGGCCAATGAAAACTTTTCGCATACCCTTTACTTTGCTCCGCAAAGATATCCTATTTATATCAACCCTGCCATAGCCATTCCGCTAAAATGCACATAGCTAAATGTTTCATTGCCCCATATTCATAAAGCCGTTTACCGGTTTATAATCCGTGTGCTTTTCAGATGTCTAATACTCTTTTTTTGTATCTTTATCCCTTGTCAAACCCTAATTTTACCCGTATGAAAAAAGGACTTTCACTTATACTCGTTACATGGGTTGCCCTATCGCTAACCCTAACCGGATGCGATGATGGTAAATTAAACATCTTCACCCTCGATCAGGATATTGCTTTCGGTATGCAGGTTGATTCGACCATACTGGCCGATCCGGTCACCTATCCGATTCTTTCTAAAACAAAATACCCTGAGGCCTACGATCATATCGAGCGGATTTTTAATTCGCTTTTAGCCTCCGATGACCTTCGCTACTCCGACAGATTCCCGTGGGAAATAAAGATTATTGATCAGGATATTCTCAACGCTTTTGCGGCACCCGGCGGGTACATGTACTTTTACACCGGAATCATTAAGTTTTTAGACAACGAGGCCCAGCTGGCCGGGGTTATTGGTCACGAAATGGCCCATATTGACCGTAGGCATTCCACCCAAATGCTGACCAAACAGTATGGGTTTAGCATTTTGGCTTCCATTGTTTTGGGAGAGAACCCATCCATTCTGAAAGAAATTATTGCTTCGCTGGCCATGGGATTGGGCAACCTAAAGTATAGCCGAAACAATGAGTATGAGGCCGATAAGTATGCGGTTCACTACCTCTACGACACCGACTACCACCCCAGAGAGCTGGCCGGATTTTTTGAGAAGATGGAAGGACAAACCACCACACCGGAATTTTTAAATACCCACCCCTCGCCCGATAACCGCATTGAGGCCATTGAGCAGGTGTGGCAAAGCCTAGGCGGGAAAACCGGAGAAACCTACGTAGACCGTTACAACAAATTTAAAAACTCGTTGCCATAAGGGTTGCCGGGTTATAGGATGTTCGAGATACAAAGCCACATTTTATTAGCATCTTAACCCAGAATAAAACTAAACACCTATCTTCCCTGTCCACACCTTTTTGGGATGGATGGGGAAAGGAGGGATTAGGAATAAAAGAAATAGTATGAGGTATTAAACCCTGTAACATATAATACTTCATATACTTAACCCTCTTTTCATGATTAAAACCACCCAACTATGACAGCAAACGGAAGTATGGCAGAAGCAGTGCTTAAATCGGATGGGTTTAAGCGAAAGTTTAAGCTATGGGAATTGTATCGCTCGTTCGTTTTTGCTCCAAGAGCAATAGCTAAACTTGCGAACAACAAAAAAACCAATCTGGTGGATAGTCATTTTGTAGAGCGATTGCAGCTGGCTGTTACCGAAGTAAACGGATGTGCTGCTTGTTCGTATCAGCACACCAAAATGGCTTTGGAGCAGGGCATGAGCAACGAGGAGATAAACAGCTTTTTGAGAGGCGGGGGTGATTTTATCATTGAAGAAGAGGCTAAAGCCATACTGTTTGCCCAACATTTTGCCGACTCACGGGGTGTTCCACAAAAAAGTGCCTATTCCGCTATTGTAGAGGAATATGGCAAACAGAAAGCGGAGATTATTCTGGCAGCATGCCAGATCATGATTGCAGGCAATATGTATGGCATCCCTTTTAGCGCATTTCTCTCAAGGATTAAAGGGAAAAAATACAAGGGGAGCACGCTCTTTTACGAATTGTATATGCTCGTTTTGGGTGTAATACTATTGCCCATTGCCATTATTCATGGATACCTAAGAGCGTTACTGGGCTTGCCAAACGTTAGGTTTAGCAAAAAACCGTAAGCCCGTTGGAGCATTAACACACAATAAGCAGGCACGAACACGCTTCAATTATCCTTTTTCCCGTATACAACCCCACCCCGATTCTCATAACTAGAAAATCTAGTTCTAAAACATTGTTTTAGAAAGGAAGTAAAGATTACTATCCATTCATGCTGCTATTAACCTCTTACTGGCATTGAATTTGTGCGCTGAACAGCAAAATATTACCATAATTCAACTAGCTGCTGTAAAATAGTAGGGTGCCTCTTGAGGGTTTGGCATATCTAAACTTTTTGTATCTTTAATGTGGCTCTTGAAAGTGGATAACAAATTGGTTAAGCTAAAACGGAACCACAACATTTGTAATACCCTACTGATGGAACGTGGGTAACATAGTGGCGAACAAGAAAACCATAGTATAAACTTTAAGTTTAAAACCAATGAAAAAAATCTTAATGGGAATTGCGATTGCCACCCTTGCATTTAGCTGTACTACACAGCAAAAGGTGGTAAAAGTTGAACCTCAAACACAAGAGGTAAAGCAGGAGGAACAAGCGTTAAAGCGAAAAGTGGCTATTGCTCGTTTTTCGAACGAGACACAGTATGCCAAAGGTGTATTTTACGACAAAGAAAACGACCCAATCGGTCGGCAAGCGGTTGATATTCTATCAACCAAGCTGGCATCAACCAAAAAGTTTATTCTGTTGGAGCGTCAGGATATGGATAAAATAATGGAGGAGCTAGCGATTGCCGGAAATGAAGGCTTACAAAAGGTTGGAGCAGATTACCTAATCATTGGCTCTGTAACCGAATTTGGCAGAAAAAATGTGGGGGATGTTAACGCATTCTCAAGAAGTAAGACCCAAACAGTTGAAGCAGGGGTAAGCATCCGTTTGGTTGATGTTTCAACCGGACAGATTATCTATTCGGAAGAAGCTAAAGGAGAAGCCGAAACCACAAGTAAAACGGTGATGGGATTGGGCGAACGAACCGATTATGATGCTACGCTAAGCGACAAAGCGATTTCGGCAGCCATTTCGAAATTGGTTGAAAATATTGTTAATAACTGTATGGACAGACCCTGGAAATCGTACTTTCTCTCCTATGATAAAGGTGGGATCCTAATATCGGGCGGAAAAAGTCAAGGTTTGAAGATTGGAGATATCTATGAGGTTGTTGAGAAAGGAAGAAGCGTTAGAAATCCTCAAACTGGCATGATGATGGAATTGCCGGGGAAATTGGTTGGAAAAATTAGGATTGATTATACCGGAGGAGAAGACCCACAGAACGAATTCTCTTTGGTTTCGTTTTCGGAGGGTAGCATTGACAACCAAAACTTAAGCAACTATTATATAAAGGAGATTAAATAATGAAAAAGAGTCTTTTTGCAATAGCAATTGGTTTGATGGTTCTAATCGGTTGCACAGGGGTAAAAACAACATCAACAGGTTTAGAGAATGAGGCTTTTATAGAGCTTATCGGAAATCCTAACACTTATGCTGGTGGTGTGATTGTTAACATTGATGACAAGATTACTTTTAACGCAGAGGTTAACAAAGACCATGCAGACCGCCCCAAAGGGAAGGTTTACGCCATATCTACAGGAACACATACGATAACGGTATCCTACAATAATAGTGTGATATTCAAGAAACAGGTGTTCGTTTCGGCCCAAGAAACTAAAAAAATAGTCCTCCCATGAAAAGGATACTAGTTTTTGTGTTTGCTGTTTTTTTGTTGGCATCATGCACAGTACAAAAACCTTTATATTCTTGGGATAGATATGAATCTGCCAGCTATAACTTCTTAAAAAACAGCAATGAGAAGTCTATTAATGACTTAATAGAAGCCTATCAGAATATTATTGAAAAACAGAAAGGTTCCAGAGGGGTTGTCCCTCCCGGGATATACGCCGATTATGGATTTCTGCTCCTTCAAGCCAATAAAACAGCCGAAGGAAAAGAGATGCTGTTAAAAGAAATGGAGCTATATCCTGAATCAAAGATCTTTATTGAAAGAATCTTAAAGATAATCGAAGAATGAAAAAAATAGCTCTCATAATCGTAGCTGCTGTGGTACTACTGTCTGGTTGCACCGTAACAAACCCGGTTGCAAAATCTGTTGCATACCAGGGGATGTATGATGAAGAGACTTTGGCCGTTTTGCTTATGCCTCCAATCAACAGGAGTACAAATGTTGAGGCCAAAGAGTATTTTCACTCAACGCTACTTATCCCAATTGCTAATGCAGGTTATTACGTGATCCCCACATTTCTTTCGATGGAAATTCTTAAAAAGGAAAGTGCTTACGATTCCGAACTTTTTTTGAATGCACCCCTAACTAAGTTTGGTGAAGTTTTTGGTGCCGACTTGGCGCTTTTTACCATTATCCACAGATGGGATAAATCGAGTCTTACCGCAAAGGTTATGGTGCAGGTAGAGTATATTATTAAGTCCATACGCACCAATCAAATTATTTACACTAGAACAGGTTATGTGACCTATGATGCGTCCGTTTCGAGCGGTAGCGGTACTGCTATAGGACTGTTGGTCGATCTGGCCGCATCGGCCATAAATACTGCAGCAATTAAATATGTTGATGTGGCAAGGGCTTGCAATGCTTACACCTTTAAAGATCTTCCTGCAGGCAGATATAGCCCTGAATATAGAACTGATGGCGATTTACCGGCAGGAAAAAGGGAGTTTCAGGTAATCATAAAACCTAATTACAAATAATGTGGGAGGTTAATCCTAATGCGTAAAAAGACTTTTTTGACCATCTGTGTTTTGGTATCAAGCTTAGCTATAGGCTATTGTCAAATAAAAATAGTAACCAAGAAGGATCGATACCTACCAAATAGCTGGGAAGAGTTTGGCGTTTTAAACGCTGATCGCTCTGTAAGAGAAGGTACTTATCGGAGAATAATCTGCAATACATTAACTGTTGAAGGGAGCTATAAAAATGGGGAAAAGGACAGTATCTGGAAGGCATATAGCCATTTTGGAAACGTGGAGCTTGAAATAAATTATAATACCGGTGCTATCAAATATTTAACAAGAGATTCATTGACCAAGTCTGACATTTTTGTTGAAACACAACTAATACCGGTTGGCGACAGGCCTGTTCTAAATACCACAAGCTCAAATATGATAGCGCATTACTTAATTGAGCTATTACAGTACCCTGATGCTGCTGCTGAGCGTTGGATTCAAGGCAAAGTATTAGTTGCCGTTAAGGTTAATTCTAAGGGAGAAATTACTGATTATACTATAAACACTTCTGTTCAAAAATATTTGGATAAGGAAGCTTTGCGGGTGGTTAAATTAATACCATTGGAGTTCTTGCCGGCCTATAAGGATGGTGAACCCGTTGATTCCGAATTCATAATCCCGTTTCGCTTTATACTAAAATAAAAAAGCCCCGTTTGGGGCTTTTTTATTAGAAGCTCTTAACAATCTGCTCTGCAAAAGCATCAATGGTTTTGGAGTCGGTTGCTCCGTAAAAATCGTAGTAATACTCTATCAGGTATTTCTTAATATCCCCATCGGCCATTTTTTGCCTTTTTAGTATGGGAATAATGGTGTTAAACTCGTTTATCAGCTCTTTCTTATCCACAAAAACTAGGGTAAAGCGGGTAATCTCCCTGCTACTTTTCGACGACATTTGGTACTCATACACCGTAAGATTCGAAATCTCATCGCCATCAATAGTGCCGGCACTGCTAGAAACAAGCTTATCTTTCTCAAGCAGCAGAGACTGATCAGCGTATCCTATCTTTTTGGATACCGGGTTGTTATCCACCTTATAGTAAAAAACGATAAACTTATCGTCGGTCAAGGGGTAGGTTTGTTCATTAAGCTGAACAGTGGCCGAATCGCCAATAATGGAGAACTTATCGTTTCCAAAGTACTGCCTTAGGTCAGATACTTCCGACTGTAACGGGTCAAACCGTGCAAGCATTAGGTTGCGCATTTGCGTGGGATTGGCCACCTCAGAGGCAGCGGCCATCAGCTTAAGCTGTTTGTCTGCAGCAAACATTTCGGACATTTTAAGCTGGAATCGGTTCATCTCATGGTCAATGGCAATGGCATAGCTATCGAGACTTTCAAAGAGCAGAATATCTCCTGCAGCAACCTCGTCGCCGGCAACCACCTTAATCCCATCAGATAAATTGGTAATAGTGCCATGCACCCTGGTTACATGGTATGGGCCCTGCCCAAATGAGCTCAAAGCAAACAGCAGTAATAGAGGGACAAGTGTAATCCTAAGCGTTTTCATATCCTTTGAGTTTAATATTAATTCTGTTCCGAAATAGCATACAACTCTTGTACCAAACTTGTTTTTATACATTTCCCATTATAGCCTGTCGGTTTTTTTTGGGTAAAGAGCTTAGTACCAGATTATATGAATGTAGTATCCACTGCTTAAGCATTGCCGAAGGGACCGTACCATCAATATGAACGGAGTTCCAGTGGGTTTTATTCATGTGATACCCGGGGGTTACGGCACTATACCGTTCCCTTAGCGCAATTGCCTCCTCGGGGTCACATTTTAGGTTTACGTATAAAGGGCTATCCAAGCTGACCAGCGCAAAAATCTTATTCCCCACCTTAAATACTAGCGTATCCTCATCAAATGGGAAGCTCTCGGTAACTCCG
>CAZKPD010000123.1:0-7197 GCA_964554585.1 uncultured Rikenellaceae bacterium | reverse complement strand
GTAGTGTAAAATTAGAATAATGTTTTTGTTTACACAGCTCAATATATCTGTTATACTCAATTACAGTTAATATAGGAAACATATTGACTTTCGATTTATGCTTAAGAAACAACTGGGGGAACGTACAGAAAGTTGTTTGACCAGTATTAATGTTCTTAAGATAAGTAGTCGGGCGTACAGAAGTTGTCCGGTTACATAACCCCTAATAACAGGCTCCCTCCGAGTAGGGACCTGTGTTAAGGATAGTAATACCCCTCTGCAGTGAAATTCTGCAGAGGGGTTTTTATGTGTTGGGGCATGTCATAAGGGCTAAATAGGTTGGGGTCACTTTTTGCAATATTTCAATTTTTGGGTTGTAAACGCTTCCAGATGATGTTGTTCGTCCAAAATTATTCGGGATAATAATGCTTTGATATATTCATCGTCGATCATGTCGATATGTTTTCGATATTGGACAATGGCTGATTTCTCGGATTCGATGTCCGCCGACAGCATATCGCAAATGTCGTAACCATAGTAAACTAAATCGCCGCGCCACCAGTCCATTCCACGGGTAGTTTTCACTCCCCATTTGGGCTGACCGCCTAGTTTCACAATAGTCTCCTGCAGAAGTTCCAAATGGGTCATTTCTACAATACTTATACATTCTAATAGGTCGGCAACCTCAGGATACTTTTCTGCCAGGATGTAGTGATGGTAAAGGTATTGGGTGGTGGCGCTGAGTTCGCTAACTAATCCAGCAGTGTCGTCCATTAGTAATCGGGCGTAATACAGATTAGGCTTTTCAACCTTTACTTCAGGGTAGGGTTTTTGATTTGCACACCACCTGGGCTTGGAATTCCCCGCAGCTGAGCGAGAACCCCCTCGATTTGTTCCTCCTCCTGCTTTGCTTATTAACATTAGAATCCTCCCGACGATTCTTTTACTAGTTCATATTATGTTAGGATGAATGGCCGGGTTCCTGGGCTATGTAGCAAATAGATATTGTATTCGGGGAGAAAGCTTCTGATTCTTAAGGCGCGAGTAGCGAAAGTGCGATGGCGTTTGAAATACTATTTAGCGAAGCTCCAGAATTCTTGCCACCTAACAAGCCTAGTAATTAAGTTCGATTAAAAAAGGAAGGATCGTTAAAACCAGGCTGAAGGATAATTAGTGTAAATGCCGAATTAAGGGATATGAAGTCGATTCAGGCATTCCCCGATTAGCAATAAAGC
This sequence comes from uncultured Rikenellaceae bacterium, assembly GCA_964554585.1. Classification (GTDB taxonomy): domain Bacteria; phylum Bacteroidota; class Bacteroidia; order Bacteroidales; family Tenuifilaceae; genus Perlabentimonas. Next base: position 5,983 of record CAZKPD010000123.1, on the reverse strand, counting down.
TTGAAAGAAACTAATTTATGAGGTATTCAGATGAATCTTGCGCGAATGATTTCCAACCTGCGGCCTACAATTACGTCGGATGCTCGTGATAGAGCTTGCCAGAGAATAATTGAGCCTTCTCAGCCTACGAGTGCCTTTTATCTACTGGTGTGTTTATCTGCTATTATTGCCACCTTCGGTTTACTGGCTAACAGCACGGCGGTTGTCATCGGGGCGATGCTGGTTGCACCATTGATGGGTCCAATCTTTGGAATTGCGCTGGGGCTTTCTAATGGTGATCGCCAGTTGCTGAAAACGGCTATGTTTGCAGAGATAATTGGAATTATTCTGGCGATCGGACTGCCGGCAATCATCGGATTGATTCAAATGCGTCCTGACTTTGGTTCGGAGATCATAGCGCGTACCCAGCCGACTATTTATGATGTACTAATCGCCCTGGCATCAGGTTTAGCGGGTGCCTATGCATTAGCTGATGAGCGTATCAGTCCCGCTCTTCCAGGAGTTGCGATCGCTACTGCTTTGGTTCCTCCTCTAGCTGTCTGTGGATTAAACCTTGCAGCAGGCAACTGGAGTATGGCTTGGGGAGCTTTTTTATTATTTCTGGTTAACTTCATCGCTATTGAATTTGCGGCAGCCAGTATTTTTATGTTTATGGGGCTGGTGGAGTTTCCCCAATCGCAGAACGGGTCTACCTTTAAGGTGGTGATCCAGCGTCTGGGAGTAAGCTTTGTGATATTGCTCTTAGCGGGCATGTTTATGACTCAGACCTTGATTAATATTATTGGAGAAAGGAAACTAGAAAAAGAAATTCGGATGGTATTAACGGAAGAACTGTCCGCTTATGCCGGAGCAAGAATTTCCGACCTGAAATTCAATAAAAAAGGAGACGGTCTGGAAGTTATGGCAGTTGTCATTACCCCCCAGGAAATTGATTCGAGCAGAGTGGTTAGCCTAGAAAAGGGGTTAAAAGAAGCGGTGAACCCTAATTCCGAGTTAATTGTTCGTTCCGTCATGTCTAAGGATGCTGACCGGAATGGCCCGGTATTTATAAGCGATGAAGAGCTTCAACGCCTTAAAAAAAATGATGAGGAAGTTAACTTTATGAATACCGTATCTAAGACTCTTAGTGGTCAGATCAAAAAGATTGACCGGGCTCAGTTGATCGATGTAGGCAAGGATATCAATGAAGGAGTCATTGTCGTTATTGCTAATGTTCGAACTCCTAAGGCAATCACTCCTGCCGAGGTGCAAAGTATTGAACAGGAACTCGATAGGGAGCTAAAGGAGCCGGTTAAATTAGTCGTTCGCTCGATCTTAACTCAAGATGCCGATTCTACGAATTACCTTGAAAACTCGACATCAATTAGTGACTCACTGCAGGGGGAAGACCTCGATCTTTATAAACGTTTATTGAATGAGATTATGTGGATACTATCACAGGAAAACCCTGGAGCTAGCGTAGTAGAATTAAGCTTTGAATATGTAGACAATGCAGTCCTGGCATACACGGCGATAAATACCCCTAATACCCTGAGTCCCGCCCAGGTTGCTAAAATGCAAAAACGTCTTCAAGATGGGATCGATTCCCGCATTAGAATAACTGTTCGTTCAATAGTAGGTGGAATATCTACCGCTGATGGCTACATTAAATAGGTCAATGGTAACTGATAACCCAGACTGACTCCCAGTGCTGTTGATAATGAATTATATAAATTTGACTATAAATAATAATGAAAATACTGGATGAACGATATAATAATAGTATATAAGCGGTTAACGAATAATCTTCTGAAGAAAAAAGGGGGGGATCAACAATGGGGGTTAATAGACTGGGAATTCCTATTAAGAGCATGGTGTTAATTTCGTATTTGACTATGGTGATTGTAAATGTTTTGGCTAACGTTATTCCGATTAACGGAGTAACGACTGGCCAGGTTTCGGATTCCTATCCGAATCTGTTTGCCCCGGCCGGTTATGCTTTTGCGATTTGGGGATTGATTTATTTTTTGCTGGCGGGTTATACGCTTTACCAACTTGGATTTTTTCAGAGTACCCGGTACTCACTAAAGCCTAGTTTACTGGGGAAGGTGGGTATTCTTTTTGCCATATCATCCATTGCCAATGCGGCCTGGATTTTTGCTTGGCATAACTATGCGATATTAGTATCGATGATCTTAATGATTATAATCCTAGTTTCTCTGATTATGATTGTTCCGGAAATAAACCGCTATGAACTTGCTCGTAAAGAAAGATTTTTTGTTCAACTACCTTTTAGCGTTTACTTCGGTTGGATTACAGTTGCGACGATCGCTAATGCTACGACTTTATTGGTTAGCTGGGGGTGGAATGGATTTGGCATTTCCGAGGTAGTGTGGACGGTAGTGATTATTGTTGTGGGGCTTATTATTAGCATGGCGACCATGATAAAGAATAGTGATATTGCTTATGGCCTGGTCATTATTTGGGCTTATGTTGCCATACTGGTAAAACATTTATCACCCAGCGGCTTTGCCGACCAATACCCAGCGATAATAGCTACGGTGATTATTAGTCTTGTATTGTTGCTAGTTGGAGAGGGCTATATACTGTTTTCAAATAGGCGAAGACTACTCTAAGGTAGGGACGCGGTCCGAGATTACCTAAAGAGTCCAATTAATAAAAAGGGAGCAAAAGGACTTTCCTGGCTTCCTTTTTAAGGCGGGGAGAGATGTTTTTATATGATGATTTCTTCCGATATTGTGGGACTTCCGCTGAGAGAGTATCGCACCGAAATTACATGGCGGCAGACTACTAACTATGCGGCTGGTATTGGTGACATGAATTCGCTCTTTACCGACGATTGCCGAGAAGAAGGTATCACTGCACATCCGATTTTTGTAGTTGCTCTCAGCTGGCCGATTATTCAAAATCTGTACGATTATATTAAGCTTCCTTTTGAGCTGTCCATTCTTCAGACTATGGTTCATTATACTCAAAGCCTTGAGTTTAACCGCCCGGTTACAAGCCTCTGCATTCGTCTGTGTCTGCATCGTATTACCTCCCTTTCCGAGAGGAGTTACTCCCTCTCTAATAGTCCCAGGACAGTTTTGTGTGGTTTGAACGAAAAATCGTTTGTAATTTTTTTCAGGTATTTTTCATGTCCGTCACTAGTCCCAGGACACTTAAAGCGGAAGTGAACGAAAAAAAGGAGCCAATTTTTGGCTCGCTCGACTGTCCTATAAGAAGTGGGGGAGATAGCTCTTCATCTTATGACTCATAAAGTTTGGTTATTAAAAAGGTTGCCCCGATATTTAACATGTGATATTATAAGGACATAAAATATAAGGTTATGAAACATCGTCTTATTATGAATTGAAGGGAGTGTTTTATCACATGATTATCACAGGTCAACACATTGAAAGAGAGTTACGCGCAAACTTTGCAAGGAAGTATCGGCGGTTTGCAGGTTTTATTGATTCAGGTTATTTATGGGATCTTGTTATCAAGACAATCAATGATGCCGAATTGATGCGAAATATAAAATTCTGCAACGATATAATGCAGATTCCACCAATAAAAGTATTTGTTCTAGCGCAAAGATCAGCATTACCAGAATTAAGTAATTCAGAAAAACAGTCCGTAGGTGCCGTATTTGGCTTCATTTTCAAGGATGTTTTTGGTTATACGGACCAGGAAAGTGTATCTTGTGTGGTTAACACGATAAAAACAGCAACAAGATTTTACAACCCTGTTGAAGATGTCATTATAAAGGAGGGGGAGTAATGCTCTATTCAGTAGAAACAGGCAAGTATGTAGACAAATTACCTCACAAGAAGGAATTTGATATTTGGATGAAGAAACTCCCGCAAGCTGATTATGAGAGTATTGTTGATGCATTAAATGCAAAAATAGCACTTAGTGATATAAACACTTCTAGTTGGATACCTGGAGATGAATGGGGTTCCGTTTATAAACCACTGACGGTTGCCTGTGGAAACAATAAAGAAGCTTCCGGATTATTTTTTGGGCTTATTTTGTTTGATTTGTTAATGAGACGTGATGATGCTGTTTGGGGCTTTGGAAGATTTGAAAAAAACGGAGTACCTATTAAAGGAACAACGTATTTCATACTGCATAATCCGCCAGCGAGATAGATCACAGAAGGAATAGGATAGATAATATCAACATAGTTCTCCGCACGCCCCAAAGCGATATGAGGGCAGTCCTGAGCATGACTTAAAAGGCTCTTTTTTGTTTGCTGTCGGTTATATAAGGAAGAAAAATTAATTCTTAAAAGTTCGTTCAAAGTGGAGGTTTCTGTCCTGGGACTGGTAGAGGGACTTTTACGCTCAAATCTTAATAAGGAGGTTCGCTTATGAACGAACAGATGAGATGTAAATACGGTACCGGCGGAGTGGACAAGAAAAACAGCGAAGGTTATCCCGATCCTACCGCATATGAAGCGCTGACAAACATAAAAAAGGAAGCCTTCAAGCCGCTCGTGTATATCTGCTCGCCTTATGCAGGTGATGTAGAGAAAAACACTGAAAAGGCCAAACTTTATAGCCGTTTCGCTGTTATTGAAAGGAATGCTATTGCCTTTGCACCACACCTACTTTTTCCTTTGTATCTTTCAGATGATGATCCTGCGGAGCGCAAGCTTGCACTGTTCATGGATATAGTCTTTTTAGGTAAATGCAATGAGCTATGGGTGTTCGGCGGGCAGATCACGAAGGGCATGCAGATGGAGATTGATAAAGCTAAGAAGCGCCACATGACCATTCGCTATTTTACCGACGATATGGTGGAGGTTGAAACATGCAACTAACAATTTGTACCGCAAACTGTATCGGCAACCAGAAGAACTGCCTCTATCCAAATAAAAGTGTTGTTACCTCGGAAGATGAACTGAAGGAAGTGGTGAAGCTTGACCACATTTGTGCTGAGTATAAGAACAATTACCGCAGTGCAGATAATTTTTTAAAGTCCAATGTTATCGTGATGGACCTAGATAATGATCATACCGAAAATCCGGATGAATGGATCACGCCAGAGGCTTTGGATGAGCTTATGCCGGATGTTTCATATGCGATTGCTCCCAGCCGTCACAACCTGCTTTCTAAGGATGGAAAAGCAGCAAGGCCCAAGTTCCATGTTTATTTTTCTATAGAAGAGATATCAGATGCGGAAATGTATGTGGCTATTAAAAGAGCTATCCATGCTCAGTTTCCATTCTTTGATGATAACGCTCTGGATGCAGCACGTTTTATCTATGGGGCTGATACCGGCGAAGTTATCTGGCATGAAGGTTGGCTCACGATTGATGAGATATTGGAGAATGTTCCTGCACCTACAAACACAGGTTACAGTAATTCAATACCTGAAGGTCGCCGCAACAATACTCTGTCGCGGTTTGCCGGTCGCGTTGTAAAGAGATACGGCAGCACAGATAAAGCCCATGAGATATTCTTGGAAGAAGCAAAGAAATGCGAGCCGCCTATGGATGATGAAGAACTTACTGCTATCTGGAATAGTGCCATCAAGTTTGCAAGGAAGGTACAAGGCCAGGATGGGTATGTTCCTCCTAATGAATACAATTCTGACTTTGACTCGCTCAGACCCACCGACTTTTCTGATATTGGCCAGGCAAAGGTGCTGACTCGTGAATATGGTAATGAGCTCTGCTACACCGATGCCACAGATTACCTTCGTTTTAATGGTGAATACTGGATGGAATCAAAACAACAGTCAGTTGGTGCGATGGAGGAGTTCCTCGATTTACAGCTTGCAGATGCCCTTAGTGAGGTAGAAAGCGCCCTTAATGCCTTAGTTGATTTGGGGGAGAAGGAAGAAGATATTCTTGCTGGCGGTAAAAAGTATGAAGCTTCACTTTCCAATGATCCATTAAGTGTAGAACGGCACTTTCATAGCGGCACAAACGACAAATTTAAATTCCCATGAAACCTGCTAAAACAGCACATAATTATTCGCTGCGGCACAATAT
>CAZKPD010000122.1:4724-7275 GCA_964554585.1 uncultured Rikenellaceae bacterium | reverse complement strand
AGCCTATCCCATAGGTTACTATAATATGAGCTGGACTGAGATGCTTGCCATTTTCCATAAATACATGGGAGTACCCGATAAGAAGATTGTTACCATTCCTACATTTCTTTACAAAATGGCTGCTCGTAAAACGCTCAAGGAGAGTATTGAATCCAATCTTGATCCGGGATTGCATCCCGTAAGGTTTGCCGATCTTCAGTGCTCCAATCAATTTATCGACAAGTCGCTAGGTTGTGAACCATTAGGTGTTCAACCCGATGATATTGAGGCAGCTATTGGCGAATCGGTTGAGCTTAGCATGGATATTTTGGAGAATAAGGTTAAAACCATTGATATGAGGGGTGAATAGCCGTTTTTTCTATCAACCATATTATAAATCGGGCTGCCAAAATTGGCAGCCCGATTTATGTATCATAGTAGCCTAATATCCTAGTATCTGGCGCGCTCAGTGTAATGGGTGTGTAGTAGCTCATGCGACTTGTGCCCCAAAGGCTCACCTAGAAAATCCTCATAAATTTTAATGATTTCAGGATTCTCATGCGATTTTCGGATGGGTTTACCTGCATCTTCAGCATAAATTGCTTGGGCTCTTTTTGCCCTTATCTCGGCATTGGTGGGGATGGGCTGACCGCCTCCACCCAAACAGCCTCCCGGACAGGCCATTATCTCAATAAAGTGATAATCCGCCTTTCCATCTCTAACAGCATCCATTACCATTTTTGCGTTGGTTAGCCCGTGTGCAACTACGGTTTTAAGCTCTACTCCCTCCAAGAAGTTCCATTCGGGTTTGGTGCGTTCAATTGTAATAGCAGCCTCTTTCACACCTTCCATGCCTCGAACAGGAGTGATATTGAGGCCATCAAAGGGGACTTCTCTGCCAGTTACTACCTCGTATGCCGTACGCAGTGCGGCTTCCATCACTCCACCTGTTGCTCCAAAAATAACAGCAGCACCCGTTGATTCGCCCATAATGCTATCATAATGGGTCTCCTCCAGATGTTCAAATTCTAATCCTGCTTGTTTAATCATGCTGGCCAGCTCACGGGTGGTGAGCGCAAAGTCCACATCCTGAAATCCGCTTGCGGTCATCTCCGGACGGTTGGCCTCATACTTCTTTGCTGTACATGGCATAATGGAAACCGAAACGATATCTTTAGGATCAATGCCGTGCTTTTGTGCGTAGTACGTTTTGGCTAGCGCACCAAACATCTGCTGTGGAGATTTGCAGGTTGAAACATTTGAGAGGTACTCAGGATAGGTATGCTCAATAAACTTAACCCAACCCGGTGAGCAGCTGGTGGTCATGGGAAGTTTAACGGCGGGATCTTTGTCAACCAAGGCGCGTTTGAGCCTTTGTAATAGCTCATGACCCTCTTCAATTATGGTAAGGTCTGCAGTGAAGTCGGTATCTAGAACCGAGCTAAACCCAAGCCTGCGAAGAGCCGAAACCATTTTTCCAGTAACTAGCGAACCGGCGGGCATATTCAAGTCCTCTCCCAGTGCTACCCGAACGGCAGGAGCCGTTTGAACCACAACATGCTTTTTAGGGTCATAAATGGCCTCCCATACCTCGTCGATATAGTTACGCTCAACTAGTGCACCGGTAGGACAACGGTTAACGCATTGACCGCAGTTGGTACAAACAACCTCTAGCATAGGGTGTTCAAAGAAGGTGGAGATTTTCATTTTATCGCCCTTGTAGGCTACACCTAGTGCGCTGACGTGTTGCAGTTCCTCACAGGTACGCACGCAGCGCTGGCATCGGATACACTTACTGTCATCCTTTATAATGGAAGGGGAATAGGCATCTATCGTATAGTTCTTGTGGGGTACAAGGTCGATAAATGATTCCTCACCAAACTTATAGTCTGCTGCTAGGGCTTGCAATTCGCATTGCCCGTTTTTGTAGCAGGTTGTACATTTGGCATTATGCTCCGATAGGAGCAGCTCGATGATATGCTTTCGAGCGGTTCGTACCTTCAGAGAGTTGGTAAGAATCTCCATACCCTCTGACACAGGCATGGCGCACGATGCGGGAAGCGTTTTTGAGCCTTTCATCTCCACAACACACACTCTACAGTTCCCTGCTACGCAGAGATCTTCATGAAAACAGAGTGTGGGTATGTGTATATTAAGCTTCTCGGCTGCCTTATGGATGGTTGTGCCCTCATCAACCGAGATGGGCAAACCGTCTATGGTTAAATTGATCTTTTTTGCCATTTTTTACGCTTTTTTCAGGTTCAACACCTTAGTAAATCATCTCTTCTCTAAAGTTCTCTACAATGGAAGAGAACGAGTTGGCTACACTTTGCCCCAAACCGCATTTGGCGGTCAACTTCATGGTATGGGTCAGCTTTAAAAGCTGATCGAGGTAGGCTGCAGGCTTCTCTCCTTTTTTTACTGCTTCAATACCTAGCTTAAGCTGTTGGCATCCTACCCGACAAGGGGTACACTGTCCACATGATTCCTCTTCAAAAAATTCAATGTAGTTTTTTAGTACATTGTACATCGAGCGGGAGCTGTTGAAAATCATCATGGATCCTCCGGTGGG
>CAZKPD010000122.1:0-4714 GCA_964554585.1 uncultured Rikenellaceae bacterium | reverse complement strand
CCCTCAAATCCTATGATGGTATTCTTAAATTTTTTGCGTGGCACGCAAAATCCCGAAGCCCCTCCAACCTGAACGGCTTTTGTGTCTCCATCGCCAAATTCTTCCACAAATTGCTCGACAGACATGCCCAGCTCCAGTTCATAGATACCGGCAATGGGGGTATCTCCCGACACCGAGAATACCTTTGATCCGCGAGAGTCAGCCGTTCCCAGATCCTTAAACTTTTGGGCGCCATACTTGCTGATCATAAAGGCATATACTAAGGTTTCTACATTGTTTATTACCGTGGGTTTGTTCCTAAACCCGGCTATGGTAGGATAGGGTGGTTTATTGCGAGGTTCACCCCGTTTACCCTCCATGCTTTCGAAAAGGGCGCTCTCCTCACCACAGATGTAGGCTCCGCTACCCATAATTATTTTGATGCGAAAATCAATTTTTAGTTCTGCAAGAATTTCATGAAAATTATTCAGCTTGGCTTCTAGTTCGGGTAGCAAGAATCGGTACTCACCTCGTAAGTATATGTATCCTTCCTTGGCGCCAATTACCTTAGCACAAATAGCCATTCCGCCAAATACTTTTTCGGGAACTTTAAAGAGTATCTCCCGATCTTTAAAAGTACCGGGCTCACCCTCATCGGCATTACAGATAATGTATCGATCGGCCTCAGGTTGTTCGCCGGTAAATTTCCATTTCAGGGCTGTGGGAAAACCAGCACCACCCCGTCCCTTAAGTCCCGACTCTAACAGTTCGTTGATAATTTCATCTTTATTCCTGCTCCAGGCCTTCTTTAGAATATCTTTGGTGTTGCAAACCTCTTCAAAAATGAGGTCAACCCGTTTTAGTTTTTTGTCTAACATAGCCATTCCTCCTTTTAGCAGTTAATCTTTCCTGATGTACTCATTTATGATTTCTCGAACCTTTTCCGGAGTTACCTCGGTATATACTTGGTCATTGATTAGCATTACAGGCCCTTTATGGCACCATCCCAAGCAATTAGTCTCGAGTAATGAGAATAATCTGTTTTGGCTGGTTTCACCAAGTTTGATTTTTAAGAGATTCTCCAGCTCCTGCAATACCAAATTTTTGCCCTTCATGGCGCAAGTAATGGTTCGGCAAATACGGATTACATACTTCCCCCTAGGGGTTGTGTCGAGGAAGGAGTAGAAGGTGGCAGTACCATAGACTTGCGCGGCAGCCATATCCAATTCTCGGGCAATTTCTGTCATGACCTCGTCAGAAATGTAACGACGTTGTTCAACAACACCCTGAAGAATGGGGAGCAAACTTTCCCTGCTTCGACCATGCTTGTCTGCAAGGGTTTTTACTAAAATTTTAATTTCAGGCATGCTTTTATGTTTTTGAGGATTCAGTACAATGTGTTAATATATTCACAGTGTTAATAAAATAACATTAAAATAATTTATAACCCATTGATTATCATTAATAAATGTATAAATATTTTTTTCATAGCGGCATGATGAAAGTCATAAAATATTGCTATTTTATCCTAAAACTGCTTATATAGAATGATTCAATCTAATGTTGTTAGGGTTTGACAATAAAAAAGGCAGCCAATTATTGGCTGCCTTTTCTGAATAAAAGGAAGTTATATCGGTTCCTGCTATTTTATAAGGGTCATCTCATCCAGTAAATGGCTTGCCAACGCATACCTATCAATAATAAAAAGGGCGTAGCGGATATCAATGCTCACATTACGGCACATTTCGGGGTCAAACATAATGTCGCTCATGGTTCCCTCCCAAACCCTGTCGAAGTTCACACCAACCAAATGCCCTTGGCCATTGATAACAGGGCTACCGGAATTTCCACCCGAGGTGTGATTAGAGGCTAAGAAGCAGGCAGGAACAGTTCCATTAACCTCCCAAATCCCATAATCTTTGGCATCATACAGCTCTTGAAGTCGATTGGGAACCTCATAATCCTCAATTCCCATTCTGCCTTTCTCTGCCACGCCGTCCAGCGTAGTTTGATGGGTGTATTCCACTCCGTCACTGGGGAAGTAACCCTCTATCATACCATAGGTTACCCGAAGGGTAAGGTTGGCATCCGGGTAAAATATTCCCTCACTATCCATTTCCATTAGCCCTTTCACATAGGATCGGTATAGCAGGTCTAGCTCACTGTTGATTGCTGTTAGCTGTGGGGTTACATGTTTTGTGAAAAGCTCATCCAACTGGGTGTGGAGTTTGATAAAAAAGTCATTTTTTAGGGTTTGGGTATCCTCGGTTGAGCCATTGGTTAGTAAGGCAATTAACCGTGTGCTATCGGCTAAAGCAGATTGGGCAAATACCCTGTTTGCAGCAGATTGCCAGCAATCATCACTTTTGGGTTGGAGATTTGTAAGCAGTTCAGGGATAAGTTCCGCGGGAAGTTTTTGGGTCAGCCTTTCCATCATCAATGCAAAGGTCTCCCTGTCAATTGGCTGATGATAGTCCTTGTAGAAATTGCGAGTAAAATTGATCAGCCTTAGGCTTGTCTCCTGATTATCCGACAGCTTTTCTTCTTTCTGAAGCAGTCCATTCATGGCACGAGCCATTTGAAGGAGTTCAACAGCATAAAATGCCTCACGGCTTAGGCTGGTAGCAATGGATAGCGGTTCGCGTTGCGCATACAGTTTCTCAAACCTATCGGCCAAATGGCCATACTCTTTTACCCGTTGTGGCGACAGCTTAATCCATTCATCGAACTGCTGTTCCAGTTCCTTTTTCTGGTCAATGGCATTCAGCCGAATTAACCCATTGCGTTCGCCAATCCACTTTTTCCAAGCATTAGCCACGCCAGCCTGCTTACTGGCATACTTAATCCGAACGGTATCGTTTTGCTGCATATGGGTACCCATAATCTTAAGCCTTGCATCGCGAAGCGAAATGTTGAGCGGATTGAGCCGGTTTACTACATGATCAACTGCCTGTGAGGTGATGTACTGCTGAGTGGTACCCGGATATCCGTAAACCATGGTAAAATCACCGGGTTGAACACCTTTGAGCGAAATGGGGAGGTGACGTTTTGGGGTATAAGGCACATTGTCGGGTGAATAGGGTGCGGGCTTATTGTCGCTATCGGAATAAATCCGAAATAGTGAAAAATCGCCGGTATGCCTAGGCCACATCCAGTTGTCCGTATCCCCACCAAATTTGCCAATTGCTGAAGGGGGTGCACCCACCAGCCTTACATCCAGAAACTCTTCGTAGATATAAAGAAAATACTGATTACCGTAGAACACAGGTTTTACGTCGGCTATATAGTGGTTGTCCTCGGTTGCCTCGTTTATAATGGATTTTGATGTGCTGCTCACAATGGAATCCCGAGCGGTTTCATCTATTCCCTCGGGAATGCTTGACAGAATCCTGTGGGTTACATCATCCATTCGAACTAGAAACCGAACGGTAAGACCCGGATTGGGTAGCTCTTCTTGCCGGTTCATGGCCCAAAAACCATGGGTTAGGTAATCATTCTCAACCGATGAAAGGCGCTGAATGGCGCCATATCCGCAGTGGTGGTTTGTGATGAGTAACCCTTCGGGTGAGATGAGTTCACCGGTGCATCCGTTCCCAAACAACACAATGGCATCCTTAATGCTGGGCTGGTTGATGCTGTAAACATCTTCTGCGGTGAGCTTAAAACCCTTACTCTGCATGTCCTCAATATTGTATTTCCCAATTAGCGTAGGAACCCACATTCCTTTTTCGGCCATTGCTCCCAAGGGAGCAATAAGCAGGGCTGTAAGGCTAAATAGAATGAGTCGTTTCATCTCTGTTTATTTTCTGTTTTTAAAAAGGTTTAAAAGTTCTGTATAAAGCTTCTGAACAGGTAGTCCCATCACGTTAAAGTATGATCCCTCAATGCGTTCTACCGCAGCATGGCCAATCCATTCCTGTATACCATATGCCCCTGCTTTATCAAAGGGCTTAAAATGGTCAATATAGTACTCTATCTCATCCCTTTCCAATTGCCTGAAAAACACTTTGGTGGTTGAAGAAAAGGTGTGCTTTAACTCTTTTGTAGCTATACACACACCGGTAATAACCAGATGACTACTGCCTGATAGGCAGCTTATCATACCAATGGCATCGTTTCTGTCTTTAGGTTTGCCCATTAGCGTTTGCCCCTGGCAAACAATGGTATCGGAGGTGATAAGTATCTCGTGGTTGCCTAAGGATTCTATCAAGGGTTTCGCCTTTTTGAGAGCCAAGTATTCGGGAATCTGCTCCAATGTCAGATCTGCAGGATAGTCCTCCATCACATCGCCGTTGGTCCTTACCACAAAGGGCAAACCCAGCTGCGCCAATAGCTCTTTACGGCGGGGTGATTTGGAGGCAAGTACTAATGTTTTCCCTTTTAACAGTTCAGACAGGAGCATACGCTAAAGTTCAAAGTCAAGGAGTTTCCCTTGTTTCATGATCAACACATCATCAAAATAAACGTCGGGTTGGGTAACCAATCCATCATAATGGCTGCTAACCGAAATTCGTCCACCCATAGTGATATTGTTGCCAAAGGCAATATGTATGGTACCAAATACTTTCTCATCCTCAAGGATTAGGCCTGTAAGTATTGCTTTGTAGTTGGTTCCTAGACCAAATTCGGCAACAGCGCGGGCATCCCTTCCGGTTTTGTCGAGCATTTCGATAAGTTCTTGCGCTTGTTTTCCGCCGGTTATGGTTTCGGCATACCCATTCACAATATCTACCAC
>CAZKPD010000121.1:0-7356 GCA_964554585.1 uncultured Rikenellaceae bacterium | reverse complement strand
CTGCTGGCAGCCGACTGTGTAGCCTTCTCCATGGGCAATTTTCATAGCGATTACCTAAAAGGAAAAACGCTGGCCATTGCCTGTCCAAAGCTGGATACCAACAAGGAGGTTTACGTCCAAAAAATTGCTACGCTGATTGATGAGGCTCAGGTAGACACCATTACTGTGATGAGAATGGAAGTTCCCTGTTGTGGTGGATTGACGCAATTAGTCAACCAAGCCATGGCGAAGTCTTCGCGCAAAGTACCCGTAAAGCAGATTACGGTAGGAATCCAAGGTGAAATTTTAGAGAGTGCTTGGATGTAACCTTTTCAAAATTATCTTTGCAACCAAATCTTTTTTTCTCGAATTAACAATCATTCTAAATAGGACAAATACTTTTAAAATATATACTTTTTTAACTATTTTTCGACGAACTTTTAAAATCAAACAATTATGAGCATGTTCTGTTTTCAGTGCCAAGAGGCTGCTAAAGGTACCGGATGTACCATAAAAGGTGTATGCGGTAAACCCGACGACCTAGCCAAAACCATGGATCTACTCATCTTTGCCCTAAAGGGTATGAGCATTTATAGCTCTGCTCTTCGTAAAGAGAAAAAGGTTGAGAACCCCATAGTAAATAACTTTGTTCTTACCAGCCTGTTTATGACCATTACCAATGCCAACTTTGATAAGGAGGTTTTAGCAAAACAGGTATCCAAAGCTTTGGAACTTCGCAACAATCTTCGTGAGGAGTGCAAAAAGCAAGGTGTAAAGGTTGACGACAGCTTTGAAGGCTGTACCTGGCAAGGAGCTCCCAGTCAGTACGAAGCTAAAGCCGAAACAGTAGGCGTTTTGTCAGAAAACAATGAGGATGTTCGCTCGCTAAAAGAGCTTATTATCTATGGTCTAAAAGGAATGGCTGCCTATGCTGAGCATGCGCTTAACCTAGGCCACGATGATGTGACCGTTCACGAATTTATGCAACGCGCCCTGGCTGCAACTACCCAAAACCTAGGCGTTAATGAGCTGGTTGCTCTTACCCTCGAAACCGGTAAGTATGGCGTTGCTGCCATGGCATTGCTCGACAAAGCTAACACTACTACTTACGGTAACCCCGAAATCACAAAGGTAAACCTTGGCGTGAGCACCAACCCCGGGATCCTTATTAGCGGTCACGACCTGAAGGATATGGAAGAGCTGCTGAAGCAAACCGAAGGTACAGGCGTTGACGTGTACACCCACGGTGAGATGCTTCCTGCAAACTACTACCCCGCATTTAAAAAGTACAAACATTTTATTGGCAACTACGGAAGCAGCTGGTGGCACCAAAGAGAGGATTTTGAAACCTTTAACGGTCCTATCCTTTTCACCACCAACTGTATTGTTCCCCCGCTAAAAAATGCGACCTACGCACACCGTATCTTTACAACCGGTGCATCGGGTTACCCCGGAAACAAGCATATCCCGGATAGGGTAAACGGTCAACCCAAAGATTTCTCAGAGATTATTGAGATGGCTAAAGCCAGCAAGCCTCCTGTAGAAATTGAAAAAGGTGAAATCGTTGGTGGATTTGCTCATGCACAAGTTTTTGCTTTGGCTGATAAAGTAGTTGATGCTGTTAAAACAGGTGCCATCCGCAAGTTTGTAGTTATGGCTGGTTGCGACGGACGCATGAAAGACCGCGATTACTACACCGAATTTGCAGAGAAATTGCCAAAAGATACCGTTATCCTTACTGCAGGATGTGCCAAGTATCGTTACAACAAATTGCCCTTGGGCGATATTGGAGGAATCCCACGCGTTCTTGACGCAGGACAGTGCAACGACTCCTACTCGCTGGCAGTTATCGCTATGAAGCTAAAAGAGGTTTTTGAGCTGAACGATATCAACGAGCTACCCATTGCATACAACATTGCATGGTACGAGCAAAAAGCCGTTATCGTATTGCTTGCCCTACTCTACTTAGGCGTTAAAAACATCCACCTAGGGCCAACACTACCGGCATTCCTTTCGCCCAACGTAGTGAATGTTTTGGTAGAGAATTTCAACATTGGCGGAATTACCACCGTTGATGAGGATATCAAAATGATGATAGGATAACAACCACTCACTCGGCGAGAATCTTTTCTCGCCGAGTTTTTTAAACCATACGTAGCCATGTCAAACGAATTTGAAAAGGATAAAAAGTTTGCTTTTGCCCATGAGGTTGATTATAGCAATGGCGGGATTGTGAGTAAAAATGTGATCAAACGTTCTACCGGAAACATTTCACTTTTTGCTTTCGATAAGGGTGAAAGCCTTAGCACCCACAGCGCTCCTTTTGATGCGCTAATCCAAGTACTGGAAGGGAAAGGTCGCATAGTAATTGGCGATAAGCCACACGATCTTGCTGTGGGTGAGTCCATTATAATGCCTGCCAACATACCCCATAGCGTTGTGGCTACAGAGCGTTTTAAGATGTTGCTAACAATGATAAAAGACTAACTTTACAGCGTAATTACTCTCGTTTTATTAACCTAAACAATTTTAACAATGAACGACGAAATCATTTGCAACTGCATGCAAATTTCCCGCGGTGAGATTATTGCAGCAATTAAAGAAAAAGGTGCCAAAACCTTTGAAGATATCCAAAATGCAACCGAAGCCGGAACTGTATGCGGTGGTTGCCAAGACGACATTGAGGATATTATTGCCGAAATTTTAGGGTAATAAGTGCAGTGTACCGTCAACAACCATGGGCGCTATAACAATTATTGGAGTTAGCTGTTAACATTCCATGTCGCGCCTTTACAAATCATTTAAGAAATACCATAAATGGCTGGGCGTAGTCCTGGCCATTTTCTTTATGCTCTTTGCCCTATCGGGCATTGTATTAAACCACCGTGCGCTTTTCTCAGGCGTTGATATTCCCAGAAGCTGGCTCCCAAAAGAGTATCGATACAACAACTGGAATAATGCAGCCATTAAGGGTGCCACATCCATTGGAGCCGATTCCCTCTTATTATATGGGAATGTAGGCGTTTGGCTTACAGACAATGAGTTTAGCTACTTTACAGATTTCAATAACGGGTTTAAAAAAGGGATTGATAATCGGAAGGTATCCGACCTCATCTACACCTCAACCCAAGAGCTGTTTGCAGCCACACAGTTTGGACTTTTCCAATTTAACAGAATGGAAAACCGGTGGGAAGCAGTACGGCTGCCCATTAAAGAGGAGCGCATTGTAGCGCTGGAAGAGAAAGGCGATAGCCTGTTGGTGATGTCCCGTTCCTACATTCTACTTACCAAAGGCTCGGAAGATTACTCCAACTTCACAACCATTGATCTCTTATCACCAAAAGATGCCAGCGGAAGGGTTGGGCTGTTTCGTACCGTTTGGCTAATTCACAGTGGCGAGATATGGGGAAACATAGGTAAGATCATAGTAGATATTGGTGGGGTTGCCATGTTTACGCTTTCCCTTACGGGATTCATCTACTTTATAGCACCATCGCTTTTAAAGCGTATTGCAAAAAAGAGGCAAAGAACCCGTAGCCGTCTCAAACGGATTAACCGTCGCAGCTACAAATGGCATCTTCAGCTGGGTATCATCACCGCCTTGCTCCTGCTTTTAATATCTATTACGGGCATATTCCTGCGCCCGCCATTGCTTATTCCCATTGCCAATAGCACCGTAAAACCCATTAAGGGCACTACCCTCGACAGCCCAAACCATTGGAATGATAAGCTTCGGGATCTGCTGTACGATGACCAAAAAGAAGTTTTGGTGTTGGGTACTTCAGAAGGGTTATACCTTGCCCCACCCGACTTCTCGGAGCCACCCTTTAAAATGCCGATGCAACCACCGTTGAGCGTAATGGGTATCAATGTGCTTTGGAACAACGGCGACGGATACTACGCTGTGGGCTCTTTCAACGGCATGTTCTTTTGGAACCCATACCGCATGGAAATATTGGATTACATGACCGGAATGGAATACGATGCCCCCGGAGGTTTTCGAAATCCCTTTGGTGCACAACCCATTGCCGGAGGCATAACCTTTAGCCAAGAGCAGACCATTCTGTTTGATTATAATGCGGGTTCCTTTTCGCCCTTTGGCGACAACCCTATGCCTCCCATGCCTCAAGAGATTATTGATAAAAGTGGCATATCCCTATGGAATTTTGCACAGGAAATCCACACCTGGCGAATCCTCAACTTCCTTATTGGCGATTTTTATATTCTGGTGGTACCCATTGCAGGCATCTCTGCGTTAATCGTTGTGATTAGCGGAGCTCTGATGTGGTTTATTCGAAATAGAAATAGAAATAGAAATAGAAATAGAAGAAGGAGGCAGAACGAATAGTGTTCTCCCTTTCATCCCCTATATTTACATTAACTATGTACCTTTGTTTTTTCAATCAGAGCATTAGCTTGTATTTTTGATTAAATTAGCTTGTATTTTTGATTAAACAAGTATTCAGAAAATAAATTTAAGCCAATATATCGTATGAGAAAATTGCTGGAACAGCAAGCTGCCAACCGTATTCTTGTGCTCGATGGGGCCATGGGAACTCAGCTACAAAAGCATAAGCTGACCGAAGAGGATTTTAGAGGAGAACGGTTTAAGAATCACCATATCCCCCTAAAAGGCAACAACGATGTATTGGTGCTCACTCAACCCAAGCTGGTTGAAGAGGTACATAAGGAGTACCTACAAGCCGGTGCCCATATTATTGAGACCAATACCTTTAACGCCACATCCATTGCACAGGCCGATTATGGTTTGGAAGCGTATGTTTATGAAATAAACTTTGAGGCGGCCAAAATTGCCTGTAAAGCAGCTTGCGCGTTTACCCAAGCAGACCCACAAAACCCACGATTTGTGGCAGGCTCCATTGGACCCACCAACCGCACCGCCTCCATGTCGCCCGATGTGAATAACCCCGCTTTTCGGGCGGTTACCTTCGATATGCTTGCCCAAGCCTATGAGGAGCAGGTACGTGGATTGGTGGATGGAGGCGTTCACCTGCTACTGATTGAAACAGTTTTTGACACCCTAAATGCTAAAGCTGCCCTTTGGGCCATTGGTAACGTGTTACACCAAAAGGATGTGGATATTCCCGTGATGATCTCGGGAACCATAACCGATGCCAGCGGCAGAACGCTATCGGGACAAACCCTGCGTGCTTTTGTGGAATCGGTAAGCCACTATCCACTGTTCAGCATTGGCCTAAACTGCGCCTTGGGCGCAGAGCAGCTGATCCCGTTTGTGGAAGAACTATCCCGAAACACCCAATTTTTGGTAAGTGTACACCCCAATGCGGGTTTACCCAACGAGCTGGGCGAGTACGACCAATCGGCTACCCAAATGGCAGGGATTATTGAGAAGATGCTTGCCAAAGGAACGGTTAATATTGTGGGTGGATGCTGCGGCACCACTCCGCTACATGTGCAGGAAATTGCCAAAGTAGCAAAGAAGTATTCGCCCCGCACAATACCTGCCCTGCCTCCCCTAAGCCGCTACAGCGGCTTGGAGCTGCTGGAACTCCGCCCCGAAATCAATTTTGTGAATATCGGCGAGCGAACCAATGTGGCAGGTTCTAAAAAGTTTGCCCGCCTAATTGCCAACGGGCAGTACAATGAGGCCGTTTCCATTGCCCGCCAACAGGTGGAGGATGGTGCACAGGTTATTGATATCTGCATGGACGATGCCATTATTGATGGAGAAAAGGCCATGGTTACCTTCCTGAACCAGCTGGCGTCGGAGCCCGATGTGAGCCGCGTACCCTTTATGATTGACTCGTCACGCTTTGAGATTATTGAGGCGGGATTAAAATGTACCCAAGGGAAAAGCATTGTGAACTCCATCAGCCTAAAAGAGGGCGAAGCCCAATTTATTGAGCACGCACAGATCATTCAGCGCTACGGTGCTGCCATGGTGGTTATGCTTTTTGATGAAAAAGGGCAAGCCGATACTACCGAGAGGAGAATTGAGGTGGCTCAGCGTAGCTATCAAATACTAACAGAACAAGCGGGCATAAACCCCGCCGATATCATTTTTGACCCCAACGTGCTGGCCATTGGAACGGGAATGGCCGAGCATGCCAACTATGCCCTTAGCTTTATTGAGGCCACCCGTTGGATAAAAGAGAACCTACCCCATGCCAAGGTGAGCGGAGGCGTTAGCAACCTTTCCTTTGCCTTTAGAGGCAACAATACCGTGCGCGAGGCCATTCACTCCGTATTCCTGTACCACGCACGCCAAGCGGGTATGGATATGGGCATTGTTAACCCGTCGCAGCTGCAAATCTATACCCAAATCGAACCTAAACTACTGGAGCTGACAGAGGATTTGGTGCTTAATCGTAATCCCCACGCCACCGAAAGGCTACTGGAATACGCCCGAAATATTGAACCCGAGAAAGCAGAAAGCGAAAAAACGCTTCAATGGCGCAATCTACCTCTACATGAGAGGTTATCATTCGCTTTGGTGAAGGGCATTACCGATTTTATTGAAGCAGATATCCAAGAGGCGATAAAACATTTCCCTTCGGCACTATCCATTATTGAGGGTCCGCTTATGGATGGGATGAAAGAGGTGGGTCGGCTCTTTGGAGAGGGACAGATGTTTTTGCCCCAGGTGGTAAAAAGTGCCCGAGTGATGAAAAGTGCCGTTGCCGTTTTGGAACCCACTATGGAGAAGGAGAAGCAATCGGCATCGCGAGGAAAAATTTTACTGGCCACCGTTAAGGGTGATGTGCACGATATTGGCAAAAATATAGTGAGCGTGGTGCTATCCAGCAACGGGTTTGAGGTGCTGGATCTGGGCGTAATGGTTCCCACGGAGCTTATTATTAATGCTGCCATTGAGCAGAATGCTGATATTATCGGCCTTAGCGGCCTTATCACCCCATCGCTGGATGAGATGAGCCATGTGGCCGCACAAATGCAACAGAGCGGGCTTACAATCCCTCTTTTGGTGGGTGGTGCCACCACCTCAGCGCTGCACACAGCGCTAAAAATTGCTCCCCTATACCAAGGCGGCGTAATCCATGTGAAGGATGCATCACAAGCGGGAAGCCTTGCCATTGAGCTCTCCAATGCCCAAAGGGCAAAAGAGCTGTTGCAAAATACTAAACAGGAATATGCGCAGCTGGCCGAAAGCTATAGCTCCGGCCACAAAAAATATATTCCCATTGAAGAGGCTCGCAGCAATGCGCTCAAAATTGACTGGGAAACCCATCCACCGGTAAAACCCAAGCAAACGGGTATTCAGGTTTTCCAAAACTTCGACCTGAAAGAGCTGCGCCATTATATCGATTGGACCTTCTTTTTCCACACCTGGCGACTGACAGGCAAATACCCCCAAATTTTTGATGACCCCATTAAGGG
>CAZKPD010000120.1:0-7410 GCA_964554585.1 uncultured Rikenellaceae bacterium | reverse complement strand
CACTGATCTGGGTGGACTGTTGAGTAATTTTTAAATTTAAACTTTTTTTATTTTTCCCTTTATTTTATGGGTTCTTCCTTCCTATGACAGTTCTTTCTAAAAATCGTGGGTTACTATGGGGAAACTAATAGCTTAGAAAAATTTATCCCTTAATTCCAAAAAGGAATCTTATCCTAGTGATTATTTTAACCACTTCAATGGTGACAATGGTTAACAGGAAACTCAATACCAAGGTTAAAATTACTGCAAGGGCATGAATGGTATTTATCCTGTAATGTAATAGGCAAAGAGGTGACCCATACTATGTGGAAGATGTAAATGGAAAACAATGCACCTGAAAGGTACAATGTTGCTTTATTTTAGAATTCCAGGTAGTGTTTACCCATTCCCATCACACCCAGTACCATCCACATTATAAGGTATGGTAATGGAATAGAACCAAAATTATAATCCATCTTATGTTATCCCGGTAATATTTTCTCATTTCAGGTCTCTTCTATTAGTTAATACGAACTTCTCTTCTATTAACTAATACAATCTATTAATCAAAAAACAACCATATTTACTTAACAATTTACAGTTATGATATTTTACTTAACTAAGATGCCAGTTATTGCAGGGCGAAGATAGTAAAAGAGGACATGATTAATATGATAACCTCCATAGGCCCTATTTAATTCAAGAATAAATAGAATGACCTCTAATTTGTTATCTAGTAATGTTCTAATACATTTTTTTATCTTTATTGTTTTATTAGGGGTTGATAAGCGGATATGCAAATTAAAATTTTTCACGATATTACTGTTTATCGTAAAATATTTTGTTAAGTACTAACAATATTAATATGATAGTAATTGATTTATCAGGCATAAAGGAGGTGAAAATCCATGCAAAAAATGACTAACGAGTGTAAAATTCTCCTTTATTCGCTATTTCTGGTTTTTTCTTTGATTCTATGTGTCAGCACGGTCTCTGCAGATCCGGGTATTATTTATGTAAATAATGAAACCGGAAACGATGATTATGATGGTCAAAACGCCACTTTCGATCCTGTAACTGGAAGCGGACCTAAACTCACCATTGTAAACGCCACAGGAACCGTAACCAACAACGGAGTAGTGAACATTGCTGACGGACTCTACACTGGAACTGGAAACCAGTTAATAGAAATCACCAAAAGCATGTCAATCATTGGCCAAACCCAGGCCAGTACCATAATTGACGCCGAAGGTGCGGACTGGATATTCGATGTCAACAACCCCGGACTCACTGTATTATTCTCCAAATTAACTGTAAAAAATGCCTACATTGACTGGGATGATGGTGCCGCTATCTGGTCAGAAGGATCAACAGTTACCGTGTCTGATTGTAGTTTCATTGACAATTACGTGGATAATAACTACGATGGTGGTGCAATCTACAACAACGGTGGTGATTTAACGGTTACCAACTGTTTATTTGAAGGTAACTATGCTGACCGCCATGGTGGTGCAATCTACAGTAAAAACGGTGATGTGACCGTAACTGACTCCACCTTCAAGAAAAACTACGCTGGTAAAGACGGTGGTGCAATCTATAACAAAAAAGGTGACCTGATCATAACTGACTCCACCTTCAAGAAGAACAAGGCACGTGACGATGGTGGTGCAATCTACCATGAAAACGGTGCACTCACAGTAACTGACTCCCTCTTTAAGAAAAACAAGGCACGTGATGTTGGTGGTGCAATCTTCAATGATGGTGTTGCAACCATTAACGATAGCACTTTCAATGGCAACATTCAAGTTGGAACTGGTGATGGAGGATCTGCTATCTTTAATATAGGGACCATGACCATAACTGGCAGTAAATTCAAAAACAACGATGCCCTTGCTTCTGATGGAGCGGCCATCTTCACCTATGGTGATATCAATGTATCTGATACCAAGTTCACCAACAATGCCGGTGGTGCCATAGTTAACTACCTGGCCCAGTTAACGGTAACCGATTGTACCTTCACTGGAAACTTTGCCCTGTTCAATGGAGCTGGTATATTCAACGATAACGGAGATGTGACCGTAACTGACTCTACATTCACCGGTAACCAGGCTATTTTTGATGGTGGTGCTATCTTCAATGCTGATGGGGATATGACCGTAACTGGCAGTACTTTCACCGAGAACTTTGCAGCTAACGGTGGAGGCATATTCACTGACCAGGGGAAACTGACTATAGCTAACTGTGCATTCACCGATAACTGGGTAACAGCCGATGCTGGTAGTATCTACAACTATTACGGGGACCTGACCCTATCTGGCAGTACTTTCACTGGGAACCTGGCCCATGTTAATGCCGGGGCCATCATCAACTGGGGTACAAGTAACATAAGTGAATGTAACTTTACCAGCAACAATGCTACCTACGGTGGTGCCATTTACAACCGTGAAGGAACTCTCACCGTGACTGGCTGCCACATCACCGGTAACCACGCTGATGAGGATGGAGGTGCATTCTACTGGTGGCCTAATTACTCCACCAGCACGGTGAATTACAACCGTATCGTGGGCAACACTGCAGAAAACTCTGGTAACGCCATCTACAGTGCAGGCAGTGGTTCAGCTAATGCAGAGTATAACTGGTGGGGATTAAACAATCCGGTCTTTACAGATCTCATCTCCGGAACCTCAACTGTGGACTATACTCCCTGGCTCTTCATGACCCTGACTATCGATCCAACCACCATTAACAATGGGGAAACCAGTCAGTTAACCGTAAGCTTCAACAACTACTCCACTGATGGAACCAGCTACACACCATTACCCACACCCTTAGCCGGACACATACCCGATTTTACCGCGGTAAACTTCCAGACTGACCTCGGATCCGTTGGTAGTAAAAGCATTGATAAATCTACTGACACGGGAATTGCCACTGCCACGTTAACTGCCAATGAACTGGCTGATACTGCACATCTATCGGCCACCACTGACTCAGAAACACTTTATGGGGATGTGGTTATTAATCCCAAATCCAGTGTCTACCTGACCATAACACCAGGTAAAGCCAACCCCGTAGTAAGTGATACTGTAGTGTACACCCTGAAGGTTGGTAATAACGGACCGGATGCTGCTGAAAATGTGGTTATGACCTACACCATACCTGATGGTCTGGAGTTTGCGGGGGCCAGTGATGATGTTGGTAACCTGTGGACCTACGACCCGGCCACCCGTACCATAACCTGGAACCTGGGAACCGTACCAGTGGGTGACCCTAATCTATGGCTCAGCCTTCGCATAGTCCGGGCCGGTAACTACCTCTTAAACCCGTTACTCAGCACTACTACCTACGACCCCACCCTTAACCGTGACACCCAATCAATAACCATCAACGCAGCTAACGCTGAACAGGTGAACGCAGCAACCACTACCGTGGGAATGCAACAAACAGGACTACCATTAGTACCACTGATTATTGCCGGGTTAATATTAGTTGGAGGGCTTTTGGCACCAAGAAGGATAAAATAATCTCCTTCTCTTTTTCTTTTTTTAGGATAAATAGCTTTTGATGTAATAACTTTTGATGTAATAACTTTTGATGAAGTAGCTTAGATCTATTCATAACTATTTTTGTATCAATACAACAAAAAGATTTTAATTAATTTAAAATTGAAAAAAACTAATTTAAATCCCTAGTTGAATCTCACAGATTTAGTGATAAGGATTTCCATAATTACTCTTTAAGCAGATGATTAAAATCACCGGAAAAAAGTGCTATTTGAATTCGATATAATTAAAAAAAATAAAAAAAGGGGATGGAATTTATTTCCTTTTGGTTTGTATTAGACCACCTAAAACCATTAATATGGCTAGAACCATTAAATTTAATGGTACTCCGGTTTCCTGCATTTTAACTGTAGTATTAGCTGCATTTACTGAGTTGCCGGCATTGGCAGTGTTGTTGGGATCATTGCTATCGGTAGTGGGATCATCTGGTGAGTACGGATCTCTAATAGCCATTAGGCTGTAAAGCTGTCCTAGTGTACCATCAGTAGTTACAATACCCACATACAGTGCTCCTCTAGCTCCGATTACTGGGGCAGTTGTAGTTTGGACTGGTAATGACCATTTAACTGTGCCATCGGGGTTTAATGCGTATAGGGTGTCGGGTAGTGCTCCTTCACCAAAGTAGATTGTTCCGTCGTTGCCAATAACCGGGTTGAAGTTCAAAGGATAGTCAGTGGTATAATTCCATTTCTGGGAACCATCGGGCCCTATGGCGAAGAGAATTCCAACATTATTGTTCCAGTTGTATCCGGTAACGTAAAGGGTTCCATCGTTGGCCAGGGCCACTCCTTTTACCAGAA
The DNA here is from genome assembly GCA_964554585.1 of uncultured Rikenellaceae bacterium. GTDB lineage: Bacteria > Bacteroidota > Bacteroidia > Bacteroidales > Tenuifilaceae > Perlabentimonas. Next base: position 3,068 of record CAZKPD010000120.1, on the reverse strand, counting down.
TATGGGGGAGTGTTGTGTTCCATTTTTCGCTTCCGTCGGAGTTAAATGCACAGACCACACTGGTATACTCCAAATAGTTGTAGTATTGGGGTATGATGATTATACTTCCGTCTTTAGTTACCACTGGGGATACGCGGATATTGGTGTAGTAAGAGGGGTTGAGGTTGATGATTTTTTGCCATTTTACAGTACCATCATGACTTATTGCATATAACCGGCCTGTAAAGGATCCCCAGGTGGCAACTTCACCGGTAAAGTAGATGGTTCCATCAGGGCCAATTGCTGGAGATCCATGTGACCAACTCATACCATAAGCTGGTTCGGTGATGGTGTAATTCCATTTTGAGGTACCATTGGGATTAATGGCATAAATTATACCATATTGTCTGGAACCCCCTGAAATTTCTCCCTGGTAAAACCCTGAGGTGTATATGGTTCCGTCGTTTCCTATAGCTGGAGAATTCGAACCTGAATAACATCTAGTGATGTAATTCCACTTTAAGGTTCCATCTGAATTTAAAGCCAGCAAGAAACCTCCACTCACCGTATACCCTGGAATGTATATAGTTCCATCTTTGGTTATGGCCGGTGTTCCGGTAAAACCTGAGTTACTATTTGCACCATTATTAATGGTGTAATTCCATTTTAATGTCCCATCAGAGTTTATAGCTTTTAAATCGCAATAGTAATGAGTATTTGTTCTAATATTCACTGGTAAGTAAATGGTTCCATCCGGGCCAACAGCTGGAGATATGCTAATGGTTTCACTGGAGTTCAGGGTGTAATTCCATGGGGTTTGATTGGTTTGTGGGCCATTATAGGGTGATTGTCCGGTGTTCTGGTTATCACCCTGATATTTAGGAGATTCAGAATCTGCCAGACTATCATCAGCCATTACCGGGGAAATGGATAATGCTACCAAAAGCCCAGCGATGGCCAGTAATATTTTTAGGGATATTTTCGTTTTTTCCAAGTATTTTCACCTCCTTTATGCTATATTCCCTTTCATAATTTTCTTTATTGTATCAATAATAGTGATACATGTCATTATTCTACAAACTAAGATATATACATAGTGGTTGATTCAAAGTTATTTATAGGTAAAACACCCCATTTATTCCTTTTTAGGTAGTGTAAGGGAAGTTCTTGCACTGGCATGCATGAATTGAATATGCCTATTTAGGGGAAATGGGCTATTAATTGAGTTCATTTAATAAAAATAGCAACGGAAGCAGCTTATCCCTATACAGTTAATTCAATACCTGTAAATTGAGTCTTAAATTTAAAAAAAGGACCTCTACGTTCCCTTTTTTGACTGAAAAATCCATACCTTTATAAGAGATGTTGTTTCCAGTTAGTGTAACTCAAAAAGGTCTTTAAAAATTCTAATTTTTTCGGGCGCGGAGGAGATATAATTAATAGACATTCTAGCTATGCTATCCTATGTATGATAAGCATGGTTATCGCAGTAGTCCCTATTGTGGGTGCTGTAGATGGCCAAAATTCAAATTCAACTAATGGAATTCATTTCGATGGTTTGCAGATTGGAGTTACTGGTGCTGACGTAAAAGCAACCGAAGATGTGCTTCAGAAAAATAAACCATTCGGAGAGAACACTACCAAAGTTCTGGTAAATAATGATTCCACTAACCAACCACAGGTAATGAAACTGGGCGCCTCTGGTGACCAGGTCAAAGAAATCCAGCAGTGGTTAACTGATTACGGATATTACTCTGGAGATATTGATGGTGATTTCGGTGCCAGCACTGATAAAGCTGTCAGGGATTTCCAGACAGAATCTGGTCTAATAGTTGACGGTGTTGTGGGTAATGACACTAAAAAGGCAATGGAAACTTGGGATCAGAAGTTAGCTGAAGTTCAGGCTGCATCTGGTGAAGATACCAGTGATGTCAGTGCAACCAGCTCAAAAACAACAACAACAACTTCCAAGAAGACCTACGCAACTGCTGTACGTAGTTACAGTAGCAGTGGTTACAGTGGTGATTGCTGGGATGTCAGTAACGCCATGTACAGTCAACTAACCTCATCCGGTCAAAGAGCACGGATTGTTCAGTACGCAAACAGGTACTCATCCAACCACAGATCTGTAGAGGTCTGGAATGGTAATAACTGGGTTGATGCTGACTACTCCGGCCAGGCCTGGGTAGGTCAACCTACTGCTCACGACAGCTCTGCTCAAGTGATTGCCAGTAGTTAAAACTACAATATTAAAATTAAACCCCATATTCAACAGTTTCACACCGAAACTGTTGGAAAACTTATTTTTTTTAAAATCAACTAAAAGTGAATTAGCTTTAATTAATTAAAATTCTTTTAAATCATTTAAATATTCTTTAATACTTTGAATAAAAATTTCTGCCCTATTGAATGCTTTTTCTGCAGTTTTTGATGTTATTTCAGATGTTCTTTGTTATTAAAACAGTCCTTGTTGCATAAAAAAAAATATTTAAAAAAAAGTTCTTCCATAGTATCCCTTAGCTTATGGTTACACTATTTAAGATATTCTGGAATGTCGTTTGATACTGTTGGAATCCTCCACGGGGTGTGGCGAACTGTATATAATAGGCTGTTTTATTGTCTTTGGTGAATATGTATGTTTTACAGTCTAAAGCTTTACCAGAAGATGCCCCGGTACCACCATAAGTGTATTCATATCCAGTGTAGCCATTCTTCAAAGTGACGTTGGTGGTATTTAGATAGTCCCCGGCTTCAGTGGTGATGTAATACTTGAATAATCGGTCGGCTGCTTCAGTGAGGTTTCCGGCGGTCATGTTGCTTTTACCGATACCCATGTATACCGTGTAATCCGTCATATCATTACCTTCCAGTAAGATGGTTATCATTTTAAAACCAGACTGGGTGGTCAGGTTGGCGTCATTGGCTGGTATGGCTTTTTCACTCCAGTTTCCAGGATACTGGAATGATATCCCCTCCTTGGCAAAGGTTTTACTAATGTTTGTGGTGTTGTTCCCGGTGGACTGGTTGGTGCAGCCAGAGATAACCACCACTGCCAGTAATAGGAAAACCACGCTAAAAAATGTAATTTT
>CAZKPD010000119.1:0-7453 GCA_964554585.1 uncultured Rikenellaceae bacterium | reverse complement strand
GAGGCCAATGCTTATGTATCCACCGATTTTGTAGCCAATCGCCTGGATTTGCTATCGGCCGATCAGATAAGAAAGTATGTGGCAGACAACAATCTGAACTTTACCGATGGAGGAGCCAATGTGGACTGGCAGGATGAAATTTTCAGACCCGGTCAATCACAGAACTACAGTTTTAGTTACTCCGGTGGTGATGAAACTACTACTTACCGAGTTTCCCTTACCCACACCGATTTTAAAGGTGTGGTTATAGGGAGTGATAAGGTACGGAGCATCGGGAGAATTAATGTGGATAAGACTGCTCTGGACGGCAGGCTGAAATTTCAATCCGGACTATCGGGTACCATTGAAGGAAACAACTATATCAACTATGGTGGATGGAGTGCCAACGATGTACTTTACCAAGCCTATCAGCGAAACCCCACCGACCCTGTAAGGGATGAAAATGGGGAACTGTTTGACTTTCAACGTGGGTTTAGCTATTGGAACCCGGTAAAATTGGTAGAAGACATACAGAACGAACGGGATGCCAAAAGATTCAACGGTTTTCTTAAGGCCGATTTGGAGTTATATAAAGGGCTTACCGCAGGCATTAACCTGGGTTATACCCGCGACGATAGCGAGAGCTTCTACTTTGAGCCCTCCTCGATCCGATTGGGAACAACCGAAGGGTACGGTAGAAGGAGCTATGGCAATGCCGAGTCGAAAATTTTAGAGGCTACCCTAATGTATGCCAATACTTTTGCAGCTGCTCACAACCTTGAGGTGATTGGAGGATACTCATTTCAAGAGGATTTTTTCACCGGATTTGCGGCACAAGGACATCAGCCATTCCTTGATTTTGCTCAATCGCATGACTTATCCCTACTTCAAAATGTAAATCCAGGTGATATTACCTCATATAAATCATCCAGCCGCCTAATCTCTTTCTTTGGGCGGAGTATTTACAATTACAATTCCAAGTATTACTTAACTGCGACAGTGCGTAGAGACGGTTCATCCAAATTTGGAAAGAATAACGAGTGGGGATGGTTCCCCTCGGCATCGGTGATGTGGAATATAACCGGTGAAGATTTTATGGATGATGTAGATTTTCTAAGCAATCTACGATTGCGTGTTGGGTACGGTATTGCCGGTAACCAGGAGATTGGAATTTATAATGATTTAGAGTACTACCAATCGGCAGGGAACGCTTTTAACCCGGAAACCGGAGAAGAGGCCATCCTATTTGAGTTTGCACATACTGCAAACCCCGATCTGAAGTGGGAAGAGAATGCTGAGCTGAATATTGGATTAGATTTTGGTCTTTTCCGTGATAGGATTTCAGGTTCTATTGAATTCTTCAAGAAGAATACCTATGACCTACTGGGCAACTATTCCGTTCCGGTTCCACCAAACCCCGTACCCCGTATTTGGGCCAATGTGGGTGAAATTGAAATAAAGGGCTTTGAGTTCTACATTCAAACATTTCCCGTTAAGACCAAGAATTTTGACTGGAAAACCTCAATGGTGTTCTCGTCCTATAGACAGAATGTAATCTCACTATCCAACGATAAGTATGAATGGTCTCAGTTGGAGGAAGGATGGCTTTCGGGACCCGGCTTAGTGGGCGACAGAAACTGGACGCAAGTAGTTAAACCCGGCCTACCCATTGGAACTTGGTATATGCCTGAGTTTGCAGGCCTATCACAGGATGGAAAATTTCTGTTTTATAATGATATGGGTGGAATTACCAGAGACATTACCAAGGCGGAACGAAGGGTGGTTGGAAGTGCACAACCCGATTTTGAGATTGGCTGGTCCAACTATTTCACCTTCTTTAAAAACTTTGATATGAGTTTTAACCTAAGGGCTGTATATGGGTATGAAATTTTCAACACCACCCGACTAATATTTGGGAATCCCATTTGGCTACCGGGTCAAAACGTATTACAGATTGCCTTAGATGAGGCTGAGAAGGGTTTAAATGACAATCCCAAGCCCAGCAGTTACTATCTGGAGGATGGGTCATTCATTCGTCTCGATAACATCTCCATTGGATATAACATTAAGAATTTGAAAGGATTTAACAATATCAGAGTATATTTTGCATCCAACAACCTGTTGACCATTACAAAATATACCGGCATTGACCCGGAAATTTCATTTGACGGGCTATCCTTTGGGCTCGACCAGTTTAACGTTTATCCTAAAACTAGGACCTTCACCTTTGGTCTTAATATAACATTGTAATCATGAAGGTTATGAAAAGAATAATCACAATTTCAATTGCATTTATTGCCCTGATCTCCTGCACCAATCTGGACGATGTTCTCTACGACAGGATACCTGCCGATGAGTACACGGCGGATCCGGTGCTCAAGATGATACCCATATACAAACCACTGCAAAACATGATTGATGATAATGGAAACTGGTGGTTTGCACAAGAACTCACCTCCGATGCCGTAGTTTGCCCTGTTCGTGGTGAGCACTGGGAGGATGGTGGTAAATGGCGTGTGCTCCATAGCCACGAGTGGGATAATGAGGTAGAAACCGTAAATAAAATGTGGGGTATATTTTATGACGGTGTGGTGCAAGCCAATAAGTTTATTGATGAATTCTCCCCTCAAGCCGGTGAAGAGGTTATAGATTTGGCTTTGGCCAAGGCAAAAATAATGCGTGCATACTATTACTATTTGCTTATAGACAACTACGGAGATGTGCCCTACGTTACCTCCTACCTCAATGCCGAGGAGAGGCCCTTTAAAAGTAAAAGAGCCGATATATTCTATAGTATTGTGGAAGAGGTGGAGAACAACCTCCCATATCTTAATGAGGGAACCTCGAAAACAGCAGTTACCAAGGGTATGACTTACTCCCTATTGGCCAAACTTTACCTTAATCATGCTGTGTACACGGGAACTGTAGATCCTGATTTTTGGATTAAAGCTGAAGAAGCTTGCGACAATGTGATTAATCTGGGCATTTACAGCCTAGAGGGCCATCCGCTGGCCCCTTTTGTAACCAATAATGAGAACTCTCCCGAGAATATCTTTGCCATTCCGTTTGATGAGGATACCTACCAAGGATTTAGGCTTCATATGAGAACGTTGCATTACAACAGCAACCTAACATTTGATATGCTGGCCGGACCTTGGAATGGTTTTGCTGCTACCAAGTTGCAGGTTGAGCGGTACGAGGATGGGGATATAAGGAAAGAGGCTCTGCTGATAGGTCAACAGTATGACTACAATGGTAACCCTATTGATGACCCCACAGCAGGGGCACCCCTTGTTTTTACGGTTAATATACCTGCGTTAATTATGGAACCTGGGAAATATACGGATGCTGAAACTCGTATGTCGGGTGCCCGGGTGGTGAAATTTGAGGTGAAACGAAAAGCTAAAGAAAACCTTAGCAACGATTTCCCCCTATTCCGTTATGCCGATGTACTACTTATGAAAGCAGAAGCCCAGCTACGCCAAGGGAAAACAGTTGACGTAGCAAATTTAGACTACATAAGAACGCGTGCAGGTCTAGCAGTTGGGAATTCATGGGATAATCTGGATAATCTGTTGGAGGAACGTGCACGAGAGCTATTTTGGGAGGGTCATCGCAGACAGGATATGATTCGCTTTGGCACTTTTAATAATGCACGTTGGGAAAAACCGGCAAATGGACCGGAATGGAACATATTTCCCATACCACAATGGGCTATCGATTCTAATCCAAATCTTTCTGAATAACAAACAATGAGTTAACTCATAGCTGTTTACTATTAATAAACCATTTTTAAACCAAAAAGTACAAATTATGAAAAACAAAACACTTAAGAGTCTTATGAGACTTTCGGCATTTATGCTAGTTCTAGTTATGGCTTTTTCGGCCTGTAAAAAGGATCCTGTACCCGATCCTGATATTGTGGAGGATGGGTATTATGTGTATGGTCCCGCAACAGGTGCTGATAAAATCAGCCACCTAGGTTTGATGAAAACAACCAAAAATGAGTTCGACCAATCTGATCGCGCCGAGCTATATGAGATTTACATTGCAGCCAAAAAGGATGCTGACATCCACTTTGCCGGCATCGTTGGTGGTAATTCTACTACTTATGCCCCCGGCAATGATTTTGCTGAAGTTGCTGAGGCAGATAAAATTGGGGATGAGCCCAGAGGCTGGTTTGCCAGAGGGTCCATTGTTACCGGCGAAGCCCCATTCACCGTACCCGAAGACGGTCTGTACCATATAGTGTACGATAGCGAGTTTGGCGTATTTATTATTGCCAGAGTTGAATGGGGTGTTATTGGTGGTGCAACTCCCGATGGTTGGGGCACAAGTACTCCTATGCCTGCCGATAAGTTTGACCTGAATGAAATGAATTTTAAGGTTGAAAACCTTATTCTAAATGCCGGCGAGTTTAAATTCCGTTACTCCAATGGTTGGAAAATTGTGATTGAACCCGAAGTGGTTTTAGTTAACACTAACTATGGTGAAAGTATTAGCGATCTCGTACCCGGTGGTGGTAATATCAATAATGAGAATCCCGGTATCTACACTGTAGCAATGAAATGGAAACTGGGTGAAAAAATTACAGCAACACTCACCAAAACCGGTGACTACGAACCGCCAGCATATCCCGAAGCCATGTATATTGTTGGAGCAGCTACTGCCTATGGATGGGATGAGCCTGGAACTCATGAAGATGCCCTTATGCATAAAATTGCCGGTGGTGGACAGAATGACGGTATTTTCTGGAAAATATGCCACATTGCTGCTAATGAAGGATTTAAACTTTCTGCTAGCAAATGGGCTGATCCTAATTTAGGTTTTGGTAGTGTGGACCAATTTGATGCCGAAGGATTAGCCGTTTCGGATGACGGTGGTAACATGAAGATTGATGAAAGTGGTATGATGGTAGTAGTTCTAGACCTACGTGATGGCGTGAAGGTTTCCGTTAAGCCCGCAGCAGTTTATGGTATTGGTGATGCTTTTGGTGGATGGGATAGCGGTGTTGCTGCAAATAAGTTTACTGTTAATAATACCAGCAAAACACTTGTTTCTCCTGCACTACCCGCTTCCGGAAACATTCGTATGTATGCAGCTCACAGCTGGATTCCGGATTGGTGGAATGCTGAATTTAACGTTTTTGGTACCGATATTCTCTATAGAAATGACGGTGGCGATCAAGATGCAGTTCCCGGAACAGCCGGACAGGTAATTACCCTTCATTTTGACGATAATACCGGATCCATTAACTAGTGGTTTCATTCTTCGCAAAAAGGCGCAGCAATGCGCCTTTTTTATTCTTATTTTTAAATCGGATTCAAATCATAACGGATATGAAAAAGTACATTCTGCTTCAAGTTTTTGCGCTATTTTCCCTATTAGGCTCTGGTCAAATTACCACATTGCCCGTTTTACCAACGGCAACAGACCAGGTGGTTGTTACATTCGATGCTACATTAGGTTCGGGAAATATGGCCGGTTACACAGGCGATGTATACGCTCACACCGGTGTAAAAATTGAGGGAAATCCAAGTTGGCAATACGTCATTGGCAGCTGGGGAAACAATACCACTCAACCAAAACTTACTCGCATTGGAGCAGATAAGTACACGCTAACCATTAGCCCATCCATCAGAGAGTACTACGGTGTTCCTACGCATGAGAAAATAGTTCAAATGTGCTTTGTGTTTAGAGCAAGCAGCGGAACTCCACAAACCGAAGACCTATTTGTGGATGTTGTGGAAGAAGGGTTAACCGTACAGATTAGTTCGCCCACAGCTGATAAGCCATTCTATAATTACCTGTCAACAGTTACCATTGAGGCAACTGCTAATCTATCTACCTCTATATCGCTATATGTAAACAGCACCGAAGTAGCATCCACCACAAACGATCAGATTAGCTATTCTCACTCGGCCGACTCATACGGATTGCAATGGGTAAAAGCCATAGCCTCGGATGGCACCAATCAGGTAGCTGACTCGGCATACTTTTATGTACCCAATGAGGTGCCGATTGCACCTTTGCCTGCCAACGTAATACCCGGTGTAAATGTAACAGGAGATAATGAAGTAACGCTTGTACTGCACGATCCCTCAGCCAAAAAAGAGAGCGTTTTTGCCATAGGAGATTTTTGCAACTGGATGCCCCATGATGATTTTAACATGAACCGCACACCCGACGGAACCCATTACTGGGTAACCCTATCTAATTTGAACCCAACCCAAGAATATATCTATCAGTATTGGGTAGACGGTACGCTTAAACTTGCTGATCCATATACGCAAAAAGTGAGCGATCCGTGGAACGATAAGTACATTAGCGGGCATAACTACCCCAATTTAGTGCAATATCCTCAGGGTAAAACCACAGGTATAGCCTCCGTTTTTCAAGTGGAAGAAAACCAGTATGCATGGCAGAGTGAAGATTTTAGTGCACCCAAAAAATCGGAGTTAATTATTTATGAGCTGCATATTCGTGATTTTGTGGAAGACGATGCCATTAAAAGCGTAACTGACCACTTAGACTATCTGCAAAGGCTTGGCATTAATGCTATTGAGCTTATGCCCATAAATGAGTTTGAGGGGAACGACAGCTGGGGTTACAACCCAAGTTTCTACTTTGCTGCGGATAAGGCATATGGAACACCCAACCATTATAAAGAGTTTATAGATGAATGCCACAAAAGAGGAATGGCTGTAATTATTGATATGGTGCTTAACCACTCCTTTGGGCAATCCCCTTTTGTACAGCTCTACTTTGATGAAAACGCCGGAGAATGGGGCCAACCCACAGCCGATAATCCGTGGTACAACCAAACCTGCCCTCACCCGCCCTACTGCTGGGGATACGACCTAAACCACCTAAGTATTTATACCCAAGACCTTATTGATAGGATAGCCGAATATTGGCTTACCGAATATAAGGTTGATGGCTTTAGGCTCGATTTTACCAAAGGTTTTACCAACTACAATTCGGGGAATGAGGGGTGGAACCACAACAGTCAGCGCATTGGAATCCTAAAACGATTTGCTGATCATATTTGGAGTGTTAATCCGAATGCATATGTTATCCTAGAGCATTTTACCGAGAACAGCGAAGAAAAGGAACTGGCCGAATATAGAAGCAACGAGGGATTGGGAATGCTGATATGGGGAAACATGAACTACAACTATAATGAGGCCAGCATGGGATGGCTAAGCAATTCCAATTTTAGCGGAGTTTCGTATAAGCAAAGAGGCTGGAATGTTCCTCACCTGATTGGTTATATGGAAAGCCACGATGAGGAACGATTGATGTACAAAAACTTAACTTATGGAAACAGCGCAAACCCCTCTCACGACATTAAAAGCATTGACATTGCCTTGAGGAGACAGCAGCTGGTTGGCGCATTCTTTTTCCCCGTTCCAGGTCCAAAGATGATATGGTAGTTTGGTGAATTGGGATACGATTTTTCTATCGAACATAA
>CAZKPD010000118.1:0-7453 GCA_964554585.1 uncultured Rikenellaceae bacterium | reverse complement strand
TAAACAGTTTGCTTTTGAGAATTGGTTCGATTACGATAAAGAGATTTTTGAAAAAATCTTTCATGACGAGAGCTTTGAACGTAACATCACGCCCACCATTATTGGAGGAGATGTTTCGCGCCGAGCCGTTGAAATCACCAATAGCAACCTGAAAAATGCCGGTATCCAACGAATGGTAAAGGTGAATCACCTCTCCATTTTTGACTTTGATCCTCCGCAAGGACCCGGGATTGTAATTACCAACCCACCCTATGGAGAACGCCTAAAAATGGAACAGATTACTACATTCTACAAACAGCTAGGTGATACCTTTAAACAACGCTATCAGGGTTATGACGTGTGGGTGTTGAGCGGCAATACCGAAGCACTAAAAAACTTTGGCCTACGTGCCACCCAGGCTTCAACCCTCTTTAACGGGCCTATAGAGTGTAAGTATCAACGCTATAATATCTATTCGGGAAGCAAAAAGAGTAAATACAACGAATAATAAAACCTCTTTTCTTGATTATATGCGTCAAAAATCTATCTAAATGGATTAATAATCTATTTTATCGACGCAACATCTCAACTTCTTATTGGTTTTGTATTAAAAGTTTATATATTTGCTATACCTATGCATTATTAACAGTGAATAACGGTTTCCTCGATGAGCCAATTCCTCGATCAGTGCTTCGCAAAGATTAACCAAGGAGAAGAGGTAGTTGCCTACAAAGGCAACATTGATTCTGAGTTAATTGCTCGATCGTTAAATACGGTTGAGCAAAAGCTTGAAGCATACGATATTCAGAATATCACCCGGAAGAAGGTTTACAATGTGCTGGTAGAAATTCTCCAAAATCTATATCATCATGTTGACAATCCAGAGAATATCGATATCGCAGCAGCCCCTCACCTAAGTTTTGGAATTTTCTCTTTAAACAAGCTAGATGACGGATTTAGAATCTCCACGGGAAATTATGTTCATAAGGATAAGGTAGAGGCGATTAAAGAACGAATTGATAAGATAAACGCTCTTTCTTCTGAAGAATTAAAAAATTTTTATAAATTTGTTCTGAACAATCAAAAATTTTCCGAAAAAGGAGGTGGAGGATTGGGATTAATAGATATGGCTCGTAAAACGGGAAACAAGTTGCAATACGAGTTTGTGCATTACGATGACACCTACAGATTCTTTTGTCTAACCGTATTTATCAATTATTGATTTAATCATAAGTAAAAACTACGATACTATGGAACTTGTAAACATTGAGGGAACACCTAAAACCCCATCGATAAAAATGAATCCGGAAACGGGTATTATCGAAATTAAAGGACGTTCGATACCTGAGAACTCTATTGAATTCTACAAACCGGTTATTGAGTGGCTTGATGAATTCCCAACCAAAGGTACTGCACCAAAGATGGTTGTAAATGTTCAGCTAGAGTACTTCAACACCAGCTCTTCGAAATGTATCCTCGATGTATTTAAAAAATTAGAGGCACTTAATAAAGAGAAGAACAACATTACCATCAATTGGTACTATGAGGAGGATGATGAGGACATGCTTGAGGCAGGAGAAGACTATGAGTCTATCGTTAAAGTGCCCTTTAAGATGATTCAGATTGTGGATTAACCACACCATTCCATACCAAACAAAAAAAGCCGCTCTCAATGTGCGGCTTTTTTAGCTTTAACTAAGTATGGGAAATAGGATTGGTACCCCTTTCCCCATACTCAAAAAAATCTCTATTTTTTCACCGGTACGTTTTTAAGCACTTCAACCATATAATTCCAAAACATACCTACCGTATCAATTTTAACCTTCTCATCGGGAGAGTGAGGGAACCTAATGGTTGGCCCAAATGAAATCATATCCAGTTTGGGATAAATACCTCCTAGAATACCGCACTCTAGCCCGGCATGAATCCCCTTAATCTCGGGAATTTTACCCCAATTCTTTTGGTAAACATCGCGCATCACCTTAAGGATAGGTGATTTCATGTTGGGTTTCCAGCCCGGATAGGCTCCAGTAAATTCGATATCGGCACCTACCAGCTCAAAAACTGATGCAATTTTATCGGCTAAAGCCTCTTTTGAGGTATCCACCGAACTGCGTAGTAGGCATTGGGTGTAAATGGTTCCATTCTCAGAATAAACTCTGGCTAGGTTTGTAGAAGTTTCCACAAGACCGGGCATAGAGTCGCTCATACGGATCACCCCATTGGGACAACCGAAAATCGCACGAATAATGTTCCACTGAGTTTTCTTATCAATCACTGCTTGGGGTGTGTTCACTTTTTCAACAGAGAAATCCATATCAGGCTCCACAGCAGCAAACTCTTTCTTATAAATCTCAAACTGAGATTTTAGCAATTTCTCTAGCTCTGCATAGCTACCCTGAGCAACACCAATCACCATAAATGCTTCGCGGGGAATAGCGTTTCGAAGGCTTCCTCCGTCTATACTTGAAATTCTAAAATCCAATTCATTCTCGATATGACGTAGGAAGCGGAAGATTAGCTTAATGGAATTGGCTCTGCCCAAAATAATATCCATGCCCGAATGGCCACCCTTTAATCCGGTAACGGATAATTTAGCATATTGGAGGTCTTTGGGAGCAGCTTCCTCTTTATAGTTTAGCTTAATGTTGGCATCCATCCCGCCGGCACAACCCACATACAGCTCTCCCTCATCCTCCGAATCAAGATTCATCAGAATATCCCCTTTTAAAAGACTAGGGCTTAGGTTAAAGGCACCAGTCATGCCCGTTTCCTCATCCACAGTAATCAGGGCTTCAATGGGGCCATGCACCAATGAGGTATCTTCTAGAACTGCCATTGCTGCAGCAACACCAATGCCGTTGTCGGCACCAAGTGTGGTTCCATTTGCTGTAACCCACTCACCCTCAACATATGCCTCAATAGGATCTTTAGTAAAGTCGTGTACTTTGTCGCTATTCTTCTGAGGAACCATATCAATGTGTGCTTGTAGCACAATTCCCATGCGATTTTCCATACCCGGTGTGGCCGGTTTGCGAATTAGAACGTTTCCTACTTCATCTACAATGGTCTCTAAACCAAGGCTTTTACCAAATTTTACTAAGAATTCAACCGCCTCCTTTTCATGTTTCGATGGACGTGGAATTTGGGTTAAACTGTGAAAATGTTTCCAAACAATCTTTGGCTCAAGATTTGCAATTGAGGTGCTCATAATATTTGTATTTTTGTTCATTGATAATTTTATGCCGTTAAAGGTACAGGTTTTTTACGTAATTACGGACATGCTGTTGGAGTATATATGGGTTTAACATTTTACTAACAAGCTTTATCTCGTACATATATCCTGTGAGAATTCGGTTTTAGGTTTAGCAGAACATTTTGCCCATAGCATTGTTTACCCCTTCAAATATTAACAGATTAAGCATAATAAGACGATTGGTCATGAGGAAAAGTATTTTTTTATTATTTAGCATTTTGGTTTTTGGATGTACAGCCCAATCCCAAAAAGGTGGGAATGATTTGGTTAAATGGTACACATTTGAGGAAGCGGTTGAAATGAACTCAAAGAACCCAAAAAAAATCTTTATTGATGTTTACACCGATTGGTGCAGCTGGTGTAAGGTGATGGATGAGAAAACGTTCAGCCATCCCGAAATTGCTGCATATCTTAATGAGCATTACTACCCGGTGAAATTTAACGCAGAATCCACAGCTCCAGTGAAATTTGCCAATAAGGTATTTGAGAACAATGGTCAGGGGCGTAGAAGCATGCATGATTTAGCTGTTGCCCTGCTTCAGGGCAAAATGTCTTTCCCCTCGGTAGCCTATTTGGATGAGAATAACCAGCTGTTAACAGCTGTTCCCGGTTATGTTACCCCTATACAGATGGAACCTATTTTGGTGTACTTTGGCGAAAATCATTATAAAGCGCAGAAGTGGGAAGATTTTCAAAAGAGTTTTATAGGTAAAGTGTCAGAATAAAGCATTGTCATACGAATAATAAAGGGGTGGTTTAACTGGTAAACCATCCCTTTATTTTTTGTTTACAAGCTACCGATTATAGGGAGTCCCAATTTGAAAATCTGTGGGAATTCGAAGTAGCGGAGAGAACTGGTATAAGTTAACCGTTTGGGTATAGAGCTCTCCATTGGCATCGGAGACTCGAACTTTTGCCGGTTGTGGAATACGATAGTAAAATGCTTCGCGTTTTTGGTTTCCCTTTTCATCCATTACATTGGCAAGGACTCCAATATTTTCCCATTTGGCTATTGAGGATATCCCTATAAGGATTGGACTACCGCTCAGATCTGATGCAGGCAATACCCCTTTGGTACGCGAAAAACGGAACAGAATGGTTGCTGTGCTATCCTTTTGTTGCGGAAAATAGTCTATCCCTTTTACCTGTTCAGCCCTATAATTCTTACCAATAAAAAGGGAAAGGTACTCCTGTTCGAGGCGAGAAATTTCGTCGAAAACCTCTTTAACGGCACTGCCTTCGGCAATAAAATCGGCATCACCAGAGATTAGCTCCATGCGCCTTTTACGGAGTAAGAACAGAAATTCAGCTGCTTCTTTAGCCTTCTCCTCCATTGATTTCTCTACAACAACATCCTTATGTACGGGTACACGAACAAAGGAGCTATCCTGAAAAGACCTAGTATAATGGGTAGTTCTCTGTTTGCCTATAAATGGGGTATGCGACAAATCGGTGAAATCAGCATTTGGTATTGGCTCCAACGCCGTGATTGTGGTTGAAATAGCCTCGGGGAAACGAGCTTGCCCAATGGGTATGATTAGCCCATTTTGCGAAAGGGATAAGTAGTGAAGCGATGCACCTTTTGGAGCCTCGGCCACGAATAGCGCATTAATATCGGCCACATAATCTTCCGCTATACGAAATGAGGTGATCTCCCACTGGTTTATTCCTTGCTGCGAAACGTTTTGTATACCCAAATACTTTGCTGCATAAGCAGCATAGGGACCCGGAACGTAAACGCTATGCTCTGCTGTAACATAAATTTTCAGATTTGTTGCCGGTAGCGCATACACTATACTTCGAGCTGAGAGGCTTATTGCCTGCTGTGCAGGTGTAATAGTAGTCACCTTTTTAGAGCACGAAAACAGTACGGATAGTAATGCTGCCAGTGTAATAAGTCGGATTAGTCTCATAGATATATTATTTAGAAAAACGGTTATCAATCAGCTTATAAAGTTCTCCCATAGCTAATGGAATCGCATCCACTATATTGCCGGAACGAATGGGTCCAAACCCATTTTTTTCGAAGGCTAAATCACCTGCTATACCGTGCATATACACACCCAATATAGCTGCATTGAGAGGCAGCAGGCCCTGTGCCAAAAAGGCAGCAATAATTCCTGTAAGCGCATCTCCACTCCCAGCTGTGGCCATTGCACTATTCCCTGTGACATTAAAATAGACATTCCCATTAGGGCTAACTATCTGCGTATGTGCACCCTTAAGCACAATGATTATTTGGTATTCAGCCGCCTTCTCTTGAGCTGTCTCCATGCGAAAATAGCTAGTTTGATCGTTGCCGAATAAGCGCCTGAACTCACCCACATGGGGAGTAATTATGGAATTCTTGGGCAGCTGCCCTAGGAGAGATGGATTTTGGGCTATTATATTTAGTCCATCTGCATCCACAACTATTGGTTTATCTGCTGATTCAATAAATTGGGTTACAGCTGCTACGGTATCCTTATGCATCCCTATACCGGGCCCTATAGCATGTGCAGTATATCGGTCGGAATAGTCAAGCGCTGACAAATGCTCCTTGTGCGCATCAACCTGAGCCATGGCCTCTGGCAATGCCTGTTGCATTGCCAATAATCCCTCGGAGGGTATATGAACGCTTACTAAGCCTGCTCCGGCATTTAGGCATGCTTTAGCCGAAAGTATGGCTGCACCATACATCCCTGAACTTCCGGCAATAATTTGGCAATGTCCCCTATCCCCCTTATGAGCATACTTGCTCCTGCGGGGCATAAGCTGGGTTATCTGCTCAACATCGACCAAAAAAAAGGGAGAATCAATATCGTGGATGGCTTGGGTGTGTAATCCAATGTCCACAACTATCCAATCTCCGACAAATGCATCATTCTCAGCAAAAAAGAAACTCAGCTTTGGGAATTGCAAGGTGATAGTTTGGTGCCCACAAAACACAGGATTAGTGTTGGACGAAGGGTTTAGCTCACTAAACAATCCCGAGGGAATGTCAATAGCCACCCTATATGCATGTTGAGAATTTAAATATAAAACCAGATCACGGGCTAGACCGGTTAAGTATCGGGTCAATCCCGACCCAAATAGGCTATCCACAATCACCGCATTAGCAGGGATTTGCGGAAATGTTTTACTATCCTCAATGTAATTCACCCTAACAATACCCTGTTGCTTAAGCCTTTCGATGTTTATGAGATGATCGGGCGAATAGGTTTCTGATTGAAGCACGTATACCCGAACATCATACCCCAACAGCACCAGATGGCGTGCCAAGGCCAGCCCGTCGCCTCCGTTATTGCCGGGACCGGCAAAAATAAATATAGCATTCGATGCGCTATGGTATGCCACAAAAGCCTTCAGTATGGCCACAGATGCTCGCTCCATAAGATCAATGGATGCAATAGGTTCATGCTCTATGGTATATCGATCAATTTCACCAATAAATGATCCTCTTATCAATTTCATGGCAAACACATTATGCAAAGCAAATATAAGATTTTTAAGAGGCATGTAGAGCGTACTAAATAATTAATCGGACAAAAAGAGGTAAATTGCGCATCTAAAACGCTATTTTAGCACAACCATGAAAACCTTTTACATCGAAAGCGAATACATCCCTCTAATAGCTTTGCTCAAAGCTGTTCAAATAGCCGGCAGTGGTGGCGAGGCACAAATGCTGGTTGAGCAGGGTTTAGTTACTCTAAACGGCCAAGTGGAACACCGCAAACGAGCTAAGCTAAGGGATGGTGACAGGGTTCGCTGCCACGGAATTGAAATACTCATTAAAAAGCAATAAAAACATGAAACAATTTTCCACCTTTATCCTATTCTTTTTCTTTTGCTTGGTAAATGTAAATGCACAAGACATCTATTTTATCGGTTTTTCAGACAAAAATGGAACGCCATACTCCATCAGTGAACCATCAGCATTTTTAACGCAACGCGCCATAGCGCGTAGGCAAAAGCAATCTATTCCCATTAATGCTGACGATTTGCCCGTAAATCCGAGTTATGTTAACAGCATTAAATCCAACGGAGGTCAAGTGCTCTATTCCCTTAATTGGTTTAATGGGGTTGTGGCAAAAGTGAGTAATCAATCCCAAGTTAACGCCATTCAAAACCTCTCATTTGTAACTGAGGTTAAAAAAATATACAATCAATATGCTAAAGCATCCCCCATGCCTTTTGAAGATCTGGTTAAAACCATTGCACCAAGGGTAAAAATGGAGG
>CAZKPD010000117.1:6285-7538 GCA_964554585.1 uncultured Rikenellaceae bacterium | reverse complement strand
AGGATTAGGCAACAAATGGGCTACAATGAGGATATTGCCCGTTCGCTAACCAATATTGGGCTTACCTACCGTAAGATAGGCTCTTACCCCAATGCCCTTAATTACCTTGAGCAAGCTATTGAGCTGATTGGTACAGAGGGAGACCCCTTAAGTCGGGCATACATATATATCCAGCATGGGAATACCCTTCGGGATTTAAACCGATCATCCGAAGCCATAAAAAGCTATTCTGTAGCTTTGAAACTGCGACAGCAAACAGGAAACGTACAATCCGTTGCACAAGCATATAAAAGTTTAGCATACGCCCACACCGATTTACAACAATATACACAAGCAGACGAGTGTTTAAACACAGCGCTGAATATAGCCCGTAGCCTTGAGGATGAGCTCCAAATGGCCGATATTTTTAATGAGCTGGGTAACTTACGGCAGCTAACCCATGATTATGAGGCAGCCATTCACTATTTTGAACAAGCGGCTTTACTATACTCTAGGGTTTTTGATCTATCCAAAAGGGCGCTCTGCATTAGAAAGATTGGTCAAATTCAAACCATACTGGGCCAATACCATAGCGCATTTTCAAATTTAGAACTAGCGCTTAACCTTGCAGAGAAAGTTGATAACCCTAAGCTTAAGGAGCTTACCCTACTTGCCCTGTACGAATACTATTTGCAAAAAAACGATTACCAAGAAGCTTTACGCTACTACACCAAGCACATTGCCATTAGGGATAGCCTGGTCCTACACAACGATAGGGACGATATTTGGGAGGCCAGCTTTAATTTGGAACTATACAAACAGGTTGAGCAGATAAAGCAAATTGAAGGTGAGATGGAGGTTTTGCGAACCGAAGCACAGCTCAATGCAATGCAACTCGAAAAAGAGAAACTGTTGCGCAGATTCATGATCCTTACCTCATTCTTTATTATAGTATTGGCACTGGGAACACTATACGGATATATCCTTATTCGCAAAAAAAACAGGCATCTCAGTACTGCTAATGCCAAGCTCACCCAATCGGAACAAGAGCTCAAGACACTGGTACAAACAAAGGATAAGCTCTTTTCCATCATTGCCCATGACCTAAGAGGACCTTTTCAGGGGTTTATTGGCCTCACAGAATTTATGTCGGAACACCATGCTAAACTCTCTTCGGATGAAACCTTAGAGATAGCCCAAGCATTGCAAACCACCGCAAAGAACTTGTACGAGCTGTTAGAAAACCTGTTGAGTTGGGCGTTGATTAAGCGTGG
>CAZKPD010000117.1:0-6275 GCA_964554585.1 uncultured Rikenellaceae bacterium | reverse complement strand
CTTCTCCATTATTGCCCATGACCTTAGGAGCCCATTTACAGCCCTATTAGGGCTTACAGAAATACTTGCCAAGCAGAGCCTTGACCCCAAAGAAACGCAAGAATTCGCACAGCACCTGCATCAATCTTCGCAAAAATTACTTACGCTCATTGAAAATTTGCTGCAATGGTCGCGCAGCCAAACCGGTTCTATTAAATTAGAGCCGGAAACGATTAACCTAAAAAAACTGATTCAGGAGATTATAAACGTTCAGCAGCTGCAGGCCGATACCAAAGAGATAAAAATTCACATGGATGTGGATGCATCTCATACTCTGTACACCGACAATAATACCCTCTCAACAACTGTTCGAAACCTCATCTCCAATGGGATTAAATTTACCCCTCAGGGAGGGTCCATTGCCATTGAGACTTCTACTACGGATAAAAATACTATTATTTCGATCAGCGATACGGGGGTAGGCATGACAGATGAGGAGGTTAATAAGCTGTTTAGGATTGAAGAGAGCTTTTCGAAACCCGGTACCAACAATGAGGTGGGAACCGGTTTGGGCCTAATAGTATGCAAAGAGTTTGTGGAGCATAATGGAGGGCGAATAGAGGTAACCAGTAAATTGGGAATGGGCACCACGTTTAACCTAATCTTTCCTCGATCTTAGTACATACAAGGATTAGAACTATGGGAAAAAAGATGATTACATACGCAGAGGCATTGGCTGAAATTGAAGCAATTGTCGAACGAATTGAGAGCAACAATTCGGATATTGACAACCTAACTAACGATGTAAAGCGAGTAGCCGAGCTCCTAAAAATTTGTAAAGCCAAGCTTAGGGATACTGAGCAAGAGGTTGAAAATATTTTAAAAGATTTTGACCAAGAATAGAAAAAGCGCATGATTGCTCATGCGCCTTAACCCTATTTGCCATTCCTATTGAACTATAGTGAAAGTTTTCCGGGCTTAACCATATTCTCAGGAGCCAACACCTTTTCGAGTTGCGCTTTGGTCAGAATTTTATGCTCAAGCACTAAATCGTATACACTCTTTCCTGTTGCCAACGCTTCTTTAGCAATTATGGTCGATTTTTCGTACCCAATAATCGGGTTAAGAGCAGTAACCAATCCAATGCTGTTATGCACTTGCGACCTGCAATGCTCAACATTTGCAGTAATACCGTCAACGCAACGATACTTGAGGGTATTCATACCGTTTTTAAGCATTTCGATGGATTCGAAAATACTCTGAACGATTACCGGCTCAAACACGTTTAGCTCGAGTTGTCCACCCTCTCCGGCCATGGTTACGGTAAGGTCGTTGCCTATTACCTTAAAAGCAATCTGATTCACTACTTCGGGTATCACGGGGTTAACCTTACCCGGCATAATGGAAGAACCCGGCTGCATGGGTGGCAAATTAATCTCATTGAGCCCGGTGCGAGGTCCGGAAGAGAGTAAGCGTAAGTCGTTACATACTTTTGAAAGTTTAACCGCCAATCGCTTCACGGCTGATGAATAGATCACAAATGCACCGGTATCTTGGGTTGCCTCAACTAGGTTGCTTGCAAGTATAACATCTAAACCTGAAATACGTTTGAGATGCTTCATTACCTTTGCGGAGTACTCAGGGTCGGAGTTAATGCCCGTACCAATAGCAGTAGCCCCCATATTTACCTCTAAGAAAAGCTCAGCATTGGTATTAAGCCTAACTATCTCCTCAAAAAGGGTCTCAGCATAAGCCTCAAACGACTGCCCAAGGGTCATGGGAACAGCATCCTGAAGCTGAGTACGCCCCATTTTAATAACATGAGCAAACTCTTTGGCCTTGGCTCTGAACGACTCGGCTAACGTTTGCAGAACTGCAACCAGCTTCGCGTTAGAATGGATCAAAGCAATTTTAACGGCTGTTGGATAGGCATCATTGGTTGATTGTGCAAGGTTTACATGATTATTGGGATGACAGTACTCGTATTGCCCTTTTTTATATCCCATGAGCTCAAGTGCTCTGTTGGCAATCACCTCGTTGGCATTCATGTTGGTAGAGGTTCCTGCTCCACCCTGAATCATGTCTACCACAAAATGGTTGTGAAATTTACCATTCCTAATATCATGGCATGCTCCAACAATGGCATCTTTAACCTCAAGAGGCATTAATCCCAGCTCATAGTTCGCTTCGGCAGCAGCCTCTTTAACCACAGCTAAGGCATCAATAATATCGGGAAAGAAGTTGAGCGTAACACCGCTAATATTAAAGTTCTCAATGGCTCTAAGGGTTTGAATACCGTAGTAGTACTCATTGGGAACACTTCTTTCGCCCAACAGGTCATGCTCCAAGCGTGTCGATCCCGATTCGTACTGTGCTGCAGGGTTAATAACGCGCGTATTGGCATGGCGCATACGCCTAGAAATCACCCTAGTAATGTTGGAGAAGAGCTTTACCGTAGTCACAGCATCCTTTGCAAACACCTCATTGCTCAGCACTAAAACGGTGGTATTAACCAAAGCCCTTGCCGAGGTTGAGTGTGGCGAATCGGAGGCCCAAGAACCCTCTCCCAAGAAATCGCCAATTCCAAAACGGGTGAGCTTAAGCTCAACACCATAGGAGTTCCCTTTAAAGAGTTCTACCTCCCCTTTATATATAATAAATATGCTCTCACGTGGACCGTTCTCCTTAAATAAGAAACCGTTGGCTTTGATATCACGCTGCTCAATAAACGTAGTTAGAAGCTCAAACTCTTCTTCATTAAGCCCTCTAAAAAGTTCGATTTTCTTCAGAAAATCAATTAACGCAATTTTATCCATAGGAAGTATTTTTATATGATTGATGTAATTATTACACCCGACAAAGGTATCTAAGATTAATGGTTTAAATGTGTGATTCCATTGGTTTAATTTCTGCTTTATAGCTTATTAAGAGATAAGCGTTACTCATTGAGCAACGCTTATCTCTGAATAAAAGGCTCTATAAAAACACCTAAATCATATCTTTGTCGTAGTATTGCTCAAACTCTTCTCGCAAAATCTGCTCCTCATTTAGGGAGTAATCCCCATTAAAATACGAGAGGATATTATCTAAGGTAATCGCATTAGCCACACCGCATCCGGTATATTTGTAAATAAGTGAAGCCAGCTGCTTTAACTGATTCTGATTAGCAATCAGCACTTGAATGGGATCCACTTCTCCAAAACGCACTATCTCCTCAACCTTTTTAAGCTCAACCAAATTGGCAGAAATGATATCCATTAGCTGATGATATGCATTTACTAGCGGAGTGTTCCGACGGCAAGCAATACCAATGACCTCATTGGCTTTAAGATCGATAAGTGGCGACCCGCTATTCCCATTTGTTAGAATACCATCATACTGAATAAAACGTTGCCCCTCTTTGTTGGCATATACGGAAGAGAGTATCCCGGTTTTGAGGGCCAGATTAGTTCCTCCAAAGTTGTATGAGAGTGTAGCCACCGAGGCACCTATGGAAAAATCACGCTGAGCGCTCAACTTGAGGCTGGGAATGTTTTTAAACCTCGGAAAATCGATATTAAAAATAGCGTATTGCCCTAGGTTGCTAATAACGCCAATGCGCATATCGTTCACAAATTCGTTATACGGGATACGCATTAGGGCAGTTGGCGTATTTGCATCAGAAGCAACAAAGGCAATTTCTACCTTAAACGCTTTTTCAATATAAAATGCGTATTGACTCGTAATCAGGCATTCATTAACCTTAAAGCCGGTTAACGAATCCACCAAAACCCCTCTCTCATTAAAGAATCTGAGTTGACAAACGGCTGCGTGGCATGAGTTCCATAGATTGCTATACATGATAATTGGAGATTAGAGATTTAATGTTAAGGGTGAAACAAGAAATGCTAAACAGAGTGCAAAATGGTAAACAGAAAAGTGATGGTTACCAGGAGCATCAACAGGAATACGCCTAATTCAACGGTCAACCTGTTTGTATGTTTTTTACTAATAAAGGGTTCAATATCTTTCATCTATTTTCGTTTTTTAATTTCTCTAGGAATAAATCTCTCGCTACTGAAAACAAAAATCTTGTTAAAATCTGAATCAAATGCTTAACTTTATACTCAACTCTAGGATTATGCTCATCTTACTGAGTACAAATGTAAGCAGGATCATTTTTCTGTGGAGTTGTCAAAAAGGTCTTTTTTGTGTCACTAGGGAAATAGCTGTGACACTCAGCAGAATACTCCGTATGTAGCTGATTATGTTCAGATAATATTTTTCTGAGGTTTAAATCAACCGGCTGATGATTTTAGGATTAAAAGAGAGTGTAGAGCAGAAATTTGGGCGAAAAATAGTCTACCAAAAAGACTGTACATCCCTGTCAATATGCATCTTAGAGGAAACCGATCAGCTGCTTAGCCCCTCTACCCTCCGTCGATTCTTCGGGTTCCTAGTTACGAATTCTAATCCGTCACTTGTCACGCTTGACATCCTATCGCTTTACTGTGGGTATAAAAGTTGGGAAGATTTTAAGGTCCACAGTGAAAGTAAGAGCGAATACCCTAATTTACTCCCCTCAATTTGGCAAACAGCCAAAGACAGGGCTGAAAGCATTAGCGAAAAAAATTTGTTGCTTTTAGAGCATAAGGGGGTTAGCCCAATGCTAAAAGAGATAAACCGAGAGTTTACCCACAAGCTATTCCCTGACTTTTTTAAAGCGCCACAACCAGTATTGCCCATAATCGCTCCAAGTGGGTATGGAAAAACAGCCCTTCTCCTACAATGGTATAGCCATTACAGCCAGCTGCCAGCACATGCCAATGACATCATCCTGTTAATCCCGGCCCAGTTCCTGCATAATTGGGTCGATAAGTTTCTGTTCCTCGAAAGCTGGTTGCTTTCCATTCTTGAGGTACCCTCCTCAAACCTTTTTGAAGGTTTAGTGGATAAAAAAAACGCTTTTCAAGGTCGGTTTATTCTACTCATCGATGCGTTGGACGAACTATCGGATAGCGGGAGTAAACATTCAAAGATATACAGCGCTATTGAGCAGCTCATTAGCAATGTGTCCTCTCAAATGTTCAAGGTAATTATTACAACTCGCTATCCCACTTGGTTACATTTCACCAAAGTGGCTACTTCAATCGATATTCACTCCTACCAACCGAACAGGCTAGATTCTGGAAGCGCAAACATACCCGCACTCAACTCTAAAGAGATTCAGGCGATCCTCGATTCAACCCTAGATCGAAAACAAGATTTTAGAGTGCTTCTGGAGCAACTACCTCAAGCGTTAAGACATGAGCTATCATATCCTTACTACCTGAAACTATACACAGACAGCCTGGGGACAACTACCCGATCTAGAATTTTAACTAGGGAAGATTTAATTGCAGAATTCATAAAGCAACAAGTTTATCGCGAACAGTACCCGGATGAGAAAATGGACATCCTCAACTCTATAGTATCTATAGCGCACCAAAGCAGAACCCGAGGAATAGCTAAAGTTAATGACCTGAAAGAGAAATATCCTATCCATTTGAAACTCTCAGGGAATTACTATTACGGATACAATCAGCTGCTCTCGTCGGGGATGCTGTCGGAAGAACTTTTAGAGAATGAGTTTGGGCTCTACACCAAAAGGGTTTACATATCGAATGCATCTGTTTGGGAATTTCTTTTAGTCCAGCAGCTTATTGAGCAGAATGGAGGAATTAGCATCGCCCTTTTTCAAAGTATTGAAAGAGATTATGCCGAGTGTCCCTGTTTGGCCAACCTAACCATTCTGCTTTACGCTCTCACATACAAGTTTAAGGTGATGCCTGTGCTGGAAGCATTCTTCGACCTCACGGAGCATACCCTAAAGCAGGTTTTTAAAAACGACAACCTGCTGCATGTTATTATTAGCGATGAACAGCAGAAGAATCATTTGGTATCCCATTATGCATCTAACATCCGAGCCAAAAAGTACTTTTTTGAGCAATTTAAGGATCTGAACACGCTTGCGTCCACCTCACGGGTGCTACCCATTAACTATTTAAACAATGCAGCCCAAGAGGCTGAAAAAGAGTATGCAAATACCCTTATTCGATTGTCAAATGCGTATCGGCTGAACTTTAAATGGGTACACGACTTTGTGAATAATGCTAACAACACCTCTCCTTGCCTAGGATTTAGCATATTTGCTAAAGGAACTTGGTTTTCGTGCAGCCTTTTGGCCAATTTTGTATCTCGTAACGACTTAACTCCCATTACGGATGCCATTGACCAATATGCAAAGCAGCATTTTAGCGACAATATGCATAACCGAA
>CAZKPD010000116.1:0-7606 GCA_964554585.1 uncultured Rikenellaceae bacterium | reverse complement strand
CCCAAACTCATCCACCAGCTCTACCATTACCTTAATGGCCTCGCGGGCCGTTTTTGCACGCTGCAGACCTAGGAACATAATGCTTCCCCAGTCGATAATGCCCGTGGTGTCTTCCAATTGGCGTCCGCCAAAAGTGCTTTCGCCAATGGCCACCTGATGCTCGTTCATAAACCCGATAACCTGATAGGTTTCGGCAGGGTAAGGAATCTGTCCCAACGGTTTATTGGTGCTCCTATCGTAGATGGTTTGCATGGATCCGGCCGGCCATTGTGTCCTTGGAAAAAAGTAGAGGTTTCCATATCTAATGTGCGAGTCACCGGCATAGGAGATTAATGATGAACCGTCAACGGTTGCACCTTTGGTAATTAAAAAGCTGGTGCATGCAAAGAGCGGCTGAATCGCCATAATCAGTAATAGGGAGATGGTTAACAAGAATGATCTCATATAAACAGTTTTTAGGATTTTAAAAAGCCAAATATAGCCCAAAGTGCCGACAATATATAACCAGATTTGGAGGATTAGCTCTAAGTTAATATAATCAGATAAAAAAAGGCTGCCCACTGGACAGCCTTTAAGCATTACAAATGCGCATTAGTTCATTGCAGGATCGGGACAGCAAACCTCAACCTTCATCACGGAGGTATTAGCCATATTGTCGGCTATAGGGCATCTGGCCTCAATCTCATGAACCAAAGCCTCTTTTTCGGCAAGGGTTAAATCTGCATCAATTTTAATAAACGAACGGATTTCGGTAAATCCGGCACGTCCCTCTTTGGTTTGACCCATAAGGAATCCTTTATCGATATCAGCTTCTACCTCAACCTCAATACCTCTAACATCGAGTCTGCGTTGCATAGCGATAATGCGGCCAATAGCACACATACATGCTGGAAGAGCTGAAATGAACACCTCTAGGGGGTTTGGTCCCTCATCGGTTCCACCAGCATTTTTGGGTTGGTCAATTACAAATGGATGTGAACAACCAATCTCGGTGCGGAAACCGGCACCCATTTTTGCGTTAACTTTAATCGTTGAAACTACCATAGCTAAAAAATTATTTATTGTTAGTTATTCTAAGGATTGTTATTTAATTCACAATATCAAACGCAAAAGTACGTATTTTGTTTTCTATATATCTCGTTTTTTATATATGTATTTTCTAATTATTTTTCACAAAACACTTTATAGGTTCAATATCTGATTATTATAAAATATAAAATTGGTATACAGATGCTCTAAAACACATATAAAACATATATATTTTTATTGCCTATGAACTGTTGGACATGGCTCTCTTTTTTAGTAATTTTCGATTTCTTTCCAACAAATTAACCAAACAATTCTATTACCATGGATGAAGTATCTATATCATTGGACAACGTGGAATCACTGTTCCCCTCCCATTGGGATAAGGAGAAGATTGCCAAAGGACAAACTATTTTTTTTAAGCGATTGGCCGAGTTGTCGCATAAGCACTATGAAGGAAAAACGCAAATAGTACCAAAGGTTCCCACACCGGGTTTTAACTGGTTTAATGTATGGTACACCCCTGGAGTCTCCAGCGTTTCAACTACCATCCGTGATAATAATGATACTTCGTTTGAGCTAACCAGCAGAGGAAATTTAGTGGCTGTGGTAAGCGATTCAACCCGAGTACTGGGTGATGGCGATTGCACGCCTCCCGGTGGGCTGGGTGTAATGGAAGGTAAGTCATACTTGATGAAATACCTTGGCGGAGTTGATGCTGTTGCGCTTTGCATTGACAGCAAGAATGAGAAGGGAGAAAATGATCCGCAAAAAATCATTGATTTCGTAAAGATGTGCCAACACAGCTTTGGTGCGGTGAACCTAGAGGATATTTCGCAACCCAACTGCTATAAGGTACTGGATGTGCTCCGTGAGGAGTGCCACATTCCTGTGTGGCACGATGATGCACAGGGTACAGCATGTGTTACCCTTGCAGGGCTGATTAATGCGCTTAAGCTAGCCAATAAGCGTATTTCCGATGCCAAGATTGTTTTGCATGGAGCCGGAGCATCCAATACTACTATTGCACGCCTTATCATAGCCAATGGGGGTAACCCGGCCAACATCGTTATTTTAGACAGTAAAGGAGCGCTCCATGCCGGCAGGCATGACATTGAGAACGACAAGCGCTTTTATCGAAAATGGGAGCTGTGCCAAACCACTAATCCAAACAGGAAACAGACCATGGATGAGGCCATCAAAGATGCCGATGTACTTATATCGCTTTCCAAGCCCGGACCTCATACCATTAAACCCGAATGGATAAGCGCAATGGCCCAAAAATCGATTGTGTTTACCTGCGCCAATCCCATTCCGGAGATTTATCCCCATGCCGCCAAAGAGGCAGGCGCCTTTATTGTGGCCACCGGGCGAGGTGATTTTCCCAATCAGGTGAATAATTCACTGGGATTCCCCAGCATTTTGAAGGGAGCGCTAATGGTAAGAGCCCAAAAAATTACTGACGAAATGGCCATTGCTGCCGCTTACTCGCTAGCCAGCTATGCCGAAAAAATGGGGATATCGCCAGAAAAGATTATCCCCACAATGGAAGAATCGGATGTGTTCCCTATTGTGGCTGCCGATGTGGCCGTTCAGGCCGTAAAGGATGGTGTAGCGCGTCGCACGCTTACCTGGGATGAGGCGTACCAGCTGGCTAAAGAGGATATTGACTACTCACGCTCATTAATCCACTCCATGCAAAACGGAGGTTACTTGCCCAACCCTCCCCAAGAGATGTTGCAGCAAGCACTTGAGTTTACAGTAAAACAGGTAGAGAATTAGAACCGTATTTTAGTGCACAAAAAAAAGCCATAAACGGTAACCGCTTATGGCTTTTTCTTTTCACTATCTTAGTCTCAGCACTTATTTTTTGCCACCATAATATCTAACAGTAGCTCATCGGTTTCATTCATTCCCTCGGAACCAATTCGGCCCAAATTCCCAATGGTTTTCTCCACATCCTCATCAATAATGCCATCATTGCAAGAGATAACCACCCCCTCCAGAGCTAGAAGAGCCGATTGAATGGCAGAGTTCACTCCAGAGCTAACCTTAAGGGCACAGCCCGCTTTGGCACCGTCGCAAATCATTCCGGTTACATTTCCGGTCATATTCTTAATGGTTGAGCTTATGGCATCCAGCCCTCCACCCATAAGATAGGCCACTCCACAGCCGGCTCCTGATGCGGCCACTACACAACCACACAGCGCCGAAAGGCGACCCAAATAGGTTTTAATATGAATTGCAATAAGATGAGACAAAGCCAATGCTCTGGCAAGCTCCTCTTTGGATGAACCCAACCGTTTGGCTGCCACAAATACCGGAAGCGTTGCCGTAATCCCCTGATTTCCACTTCCCGAATTGCTCATGGCAGGGAGTTTACTTCCCGACATACGCGCATCGGATGCTGCCGCTGTAAAATACATGGCATTGTTCATCAAATCATCTGATAGAACACCCTTATCCACATACTTTTTAAGGTTACGCCCTACGTTTAAACCGTATTCGCTATTTAAACCCTCATGGGCCAACGCCTCATTATAGGATACAGTATCCAGAATAAACTCAATATCGGTAAAAGGAACCCTATTAACAAAGCTAAAAATCTCCTCAACGGTGAGCGAAACATTTTCAAGGCTGTTGCCATTGGCAGTATCCCCATGATGCTGCGCACTCTCCAGTACCTGACCGTTCTTTTCGACCAACACAATGTTGGAGTGCTTTTGCACAATCACCGCTTTAGCCCACTGATCATTGGCCCCATAGCAAATCGCCTCAATATAAAGCTTTTCGGGAGTATCTTTCACCTCAATGGTAATATTGCCACCATCCACAAATTTATTGGCTTGGGCAACCACATTATCGGTAACACCCGCAAGCACTTCCAAACTATTGGCCGATTTGCCATAGATTGCACCAAGCGCCGAGGCGATGTAGAGCCCAATCATTCCCGTACCGGGAATTCCAACACCCATCCCGTTTTTAAAAATGTTTGCACTAAGCAAAAGTTTTATCTTTTGAGGTGTTTCACCCAGCGTTTCACGAGCTTTTGCCACTGCCAGTGCAACTGCTATGGGTTCGGTACAACCTAGGGCAGGAACCACCTCATTCTTAAGAAGATCGATAAATACTGAATTGTTATTCATGGAATCTTTGTGGAGTTAATTGAGTACAAAAATACCAAACTAAACCCGTTGAACAGTAACCTTAGGAATGCTTTTGAGCATGCCTACTGATGATACAGTTTACCCCATAGGGATGTTTTAATGCTTTGCGTTTTAGGTGTACCCTCAAGGGTCAGCGATGCTCCGGTTGTAATTTTAGCAAGAATATTCTCTGATACATTCAGCTTAACTATACCTCCTGAACTTGCCTTTACCAAAGCGGAACTACTTTTCAAATCAAAAGCAGACAGGTTTCCACCTCCAGAAACCTGAACATCCAAAGCGTTGGCCACACCCGATAGACGCACAAGGCCACCCCCTTTACTTTTCACTTCCACCTTGCCCATATCCACCTGCGCATTCACCTCGCCATTGGCGAGTGCAGTTACCACCAAATCAGTTCCTTTCAGCAAATTCTGAAGGCTAACCCTTCCCGAAGAGTTGACAAAAATCTCAAACAGATGGGTAAAGGTTAGGTACACCTCCACCTGAGCATCCTTATAAACCCCACGGTCAAAATAGATCTCAAGGGTTTTATCCGTTACCTCAAGCAGCACATTTTCGGTATCAATACCCGAGGCAACAATTCGTGCCTTATGCTCAGGCCCCTCTTCCATAAGCACATTTATCTGATTGGTAACCTTTATCCTATCAAAATAGGGTAATTGCCTGACTACCTCATTCTGTGCCAATGCAAATAGGTTGAAACAGGATAAAAGAAGGGTTAAAATGAACATTCTCTTTGTTTTCATATATCGCAACTGTTTAGACCACAAAGTTACCCTTTTGCCTGAATTGTCAAATGAATATGAGCTAACTAACGCAAATTTTGAAGTGGCTCATTTATACCATTACATGAACAATTCACATTAGCAAGCGTTAATAATCATAAATTAAAGAAAAAGGAGTTTAGTCAAAAGAGAGTGTCGGAGTGCGTAGAACGAATTTTGGTAAACTAACTCCATCACCTAATAGAGCAACATCATGAAAGTATCTAATATGAAGCCTCAAATATTTCGCATTGCAGCATTTCCCTTAAACCTAATCCTACTTCCGGGTGAGGAGATACCGCTTCGGATATATGAGCCAAGATATAAGCAGCTGGTAGATGAATGCCTAAATGACTCATTACCTTTTGGTATCCCCTACATGGAAAATGGCCAAATGGCCGAAATAGGTAGTGAGGTAGAAATCGTTAAGCTGGTGGGAAGAAATTCTAACGACGATATGGTAATCCTAGTAAAGGGTAAATCGTTGTATAAAACTATTGAGTATTTTCCTACCCTTCCGGGTAAACTATACGGAGGAACTGTTTCCAAATCAATCAACACCGATTTTATCACCCAAAACCCGGATGTGGTGGTAAAAGTAAAGAAGCTAAGGCTAAATGTGGATGAAAAGTTGGGCACCTACGTAAGAGGCAATGGACTGAACATTTTGGATATAGCCAAAAGCATTATGCTCAAGTCCGATGATAAGCATAAGCTGCTTTCCCTTTCATCGCAGGCTACCCGCGAACAGTTTATTATTAACCAGCTTAGCTTTATTGAGATGATTCGTGATCAGGAAACTAAAATTGAGCATCCCTTTCATCTTAACTAGCTCCAAGTACCAATCGAGACTTTTTAACCGGAACAGGAAATTGCCAATACTCTTCAAATCGATAGGTATCGGGGATTAGCTCATAGGGTTTAACCCCATTATATTCTTGGGATGATTTCCTTAGCGGAACCTCAAATTGCGGCCATTGCTCTACCCTGCGGAATGCCTGATTCATCATTCGATTTACCTCATAGGGAAATTTGGAGCCCACCCATGGGCTGGTATTGGCAATAAACACATAAGAAAATCCATCGCTACGCGCAATAGCCAAAGCCGAGGTACCTGCAAAGGAACCGGTTCGCCAACGCGACCCATCCAACGAGATCCATCGCCAACCCAAAGGGTGCTTTCCGGGTTCACTCTGAATCATCTGATTTACAGACTCCCTCGAAAGGATTCGCTCACTACTGTTGGGGTCTATTGCCTCCATAAACTTTAGCAGGCTTGAAGCAGAAATCACCCAACCGCCGGCAGCACCAAGAGTTCGGATATCATTGCCTCCCCTACTCTTATAAACCATTTTTGGGCTACCGTCAAAGGCCGGCACAAGTTCCGCCTCCGGCACCTCATAGTATCTCACCTCCAGCGGATAGCGCAAGCTATCGTAATTATGAGCAATAAACGCATCATGAATATCCAAAGGAGAAAAGATGGCCTGATTTACGTAAGTTTCATAGGGTTTCCCTGAAATTTTTTCGATAACGCTCTCTAGGATTAGGTATCCCAGATTATTATATGAACTGTATGTACCCGGAACGTAATGCAATCGCTTGGCCAACGCAAAATTAATAATTTCATCCTTTGAAATCGGAAGGGTTGTACCCTGTTGTCGTGCAATAGATTGATGCATAAAAAGGTGATCGCCCCAGCGAGTGGTCCACCCCGCAGAATGGTTTAACAGCTGCTTAACGGTAATTTCCTCCACTCGGCTGTCTATATACCGATAGACTGAGGGATCATCAAAAATGCCATCCTCACCAAACACTCTGCTCTCGAGAGTCAACTTTTTATCTTCTAACAGCTTCATGACAGCTGCAGCGGTTATAAGCTTTGAAACACTGGCAACTCTCAGCAAATGGTAGGGCTGCATCAGCTCATTCTGCTCTCGGTTGGCGTAGCCAAACCCTTTGGCATAAATCAGCTCGCCCTCTTTGGCAATAGCTATAGATGCTCCGGTAATACCCCATTGGTTTAGAAATCGGTTAACCGTTTGCTCAAAGGATGAGAATTCCTGAAAACTGAACAGCTCATTGGAGAGTTCCAATGGAAAAGAGTTGCTAACCCCCTCCTCCCGATCGCTCTCAATAACCCTAACAGAGTGCCCAAATGTTAAATCCCAAAAGAAAAAAAGCAGGAAGAAAATGGATGTTATAAGACCTCTCTTAAGCATAAATCTGGTTAAACTTGCAATCATTCAGCCGCAAAAGTAAAGCGCAAAAATAGAACAAACATTCATTGGTGCGATTAGTTATTAACATGCTGTTAAGAACTCCCCATCGCAGCTAGCAATCCCCATTTGTTAGCCTAAAAAAGATAATGCTTAAAAAGTGCCGAGCAGCTCCTTAAGCTTGGCCGTAAACCGCATCACATCATCCTCTGTGGTATCCCACGAGGTCATCCAGCGGGCCTCATTCTTATGCTCATCCCACATGTAAAAGAAGTATTCCTCTTGCAAGGGTTCTATGATATGTGGTGGCACAATGGCAAATACCCCATTCACCTCAACGGTTTGGGTAAGCTGAACCTGCGGAATGGTTTTGAGCTGCTCTGCTAAAAGCTTAGCCATGCGATTGGCATGGCTTGCGGTTTTGTGC
>CAZKPD010000115.1:0-7822 GCA_964554585.1 uncultured Rikenellaceae bacterium | reverse complement strand
TGAGCATCAGATTGCCAATCTTCTCGGGGGTATCCCGACTATCCTCCTCATAGCGGCAGGTGATATCGTACACCCTATCCTCAATAAAAACCTCAGATATGGCTTTACCGCCAATGGCCACCTCAATAAGCTCGGCCACATCGGCAACGTTTAGCCCGTACATGGCTATCTTTTCCCTATGGGCATTGATAAGCAATTGGGGTGCGGGTGGCTCTTGGGTAATGAGTAGGTCGTGAGCTCCTTCAATAGAACCAACCACTTTTTTAATCTCTTCGACCACCCTTCGGGTTTCCCGCATATCGTTGCCAAACACCTTAACAGCAAGGTCGCTATGCGACC
Organism: uncultured Rikenellaceae bacterium; assembly: GCA_964554585.1. Taxonomy (GTDB): domain Bacteria; phylum Bacteroidota; class Bacteroidia; order Bacteroidales; family Tenuifilaceae; genus Perlabentimonas. The sequence goes on along the minus strand of CAZKPD010000115.1, from coordinate 7,483 downwards.
CGGCCATTTGGTCCATCACCATATCCAGAATGGGCTGAGAGAAGCTGATGGTATAGCCGGGCAAAGATTCAATATCCTCTTTCAGCTCTTTAATCAGATCGTCCTTACGCTTGCCCCGCTGCCATTGGTCGTAGGGTATAAGCCCTATGGAGCACTCCACGTGCGATTTGGAGAACGGCTCGGTTCCGGGGTCGTCCCTTCCGGTTTGGGTCATCACATAGCTGATCTCGGGATAATGCACTATATGAGAACGAAGCGTATCGGCCATCTCCTTGGCCTTATCCAGGGTTATGCCCGGTGGGAGCTGAACCTGCAGCCATAGCGATCCCTCGTCCAGTTCGGGAAGGAAATCCTTACCCACCCTATAGCTAAGCACTCCTGAACCCAAAAGGATAATGGCTATGGCGGCAAACACCATTTTTGGTTTTTCGAGAACTACAGCGGTTTGATGCGCAAAACCGGCCGACAGCTTTTCAAACCACCTATTCTTATAGGTCTTTTGCGGTTTTTTATACACAGAGTAGGTTAGCCCGGGAATAAGCAATAGAGCCACTGCCAACGCACCCAGCAACGCATATCCAACGGTAAAAGCCATGGGGGTAAACAGCTTACGCTCAATGCGCTCAAAAGCAAAAAGAGGAAGGTATGCGGTAATAATGATAAGGGTTGAGAAGAACACCGGTCGTGCTACCTCTGCTACCCTATCGATAATGGATTGCTGTTCCAGCGCCTGCTCAGGATGGTCTTCCCGTTTCTTGAGGATGGTCTCCATGGTGATAATGGCCCCCTCGATGATAATCCCAAAGTCGATGGCACCCAACGACAAGAGGTTGGCGGGAATATCGGTAAGGTGCATCAGCACAAAGGCGATGAGCAACGACAACGGGATGGTGATGGCCACAATGAGCGCTCCGCGCCAGCTACCCAAAAAGATGATAAGCACCAGAACCACCAAAAGAACTCCAAAAGAGAGGGTATGCGAAACGGTGCTCAGGGTCGCATTAACCAACTCGGTACGGTCCATAAAGGGACGGATGGTAACCCCTTGGGGTAGGATGTTATTATTCAGATTATCCACTTTGGCATGGATCTGCTCCAGCACCTGCGAAGGGTTCTCGCCCCGAAGCATCTGTACAATGCCCTCAACGCTCTCGGGGTGATCCGCTTTTTTGTCGGTAAATCCCAAAACACCCTTACGCTCCAGCATGCCATACTTAAGGGTTCCTAAATCATCAATAAAAACGGGTATGCCGTTATGCGATTTGACCACAATACGACCCAAATCCTTAAGGTCTTTTACCAATCCCACCCCTCTAATTACATAGCTTTGGTCGCCACGGTCGAGCATGCTACCCCCAGCATTGGCATTGTTCTGCTCAATGGCCTCAATCACATCTCCCAACGAAATATCGTACTGCTCCAGCTTATGCGGGTTTATCTCCACCTGAAACTGCTTGGTCATACCGCCAAAGTTGCTCACCTCGGCAACCCCTTTGATTTGGGTTAGCTCGGGGATGATCACCCAGTAGTTCAAATCGGTAAGGTCCATCAGGTCGTGGTTCTCGCTCTCAAGAATGTAACGGTAAATTTCGCCTGTGGGCGAAGTGAGCGGCCCCAGCTCAGGAACGGCATCAAAGGGAAGATCTACCTCGGCCAGCCGCTCCAACACGCGTTGGCGCGCCCAGTAGTCATCTATCCCATCCTCAAACACTAGGGTAATGGTTGATATCCCAAAGTTGTTACCGCTTCGCATGGTTACCAGTCCGGGTAACCCATTGAGCTCCCGCTCCAGCGGAATGGCAATTAGCTGCTCAATCTCTTCGGCAGCCAAACCCGTTACCTGAGTAGAAACCTGAACGGTTACGTCAGCAATATCGGGATAGGCATCAATGGCCAGCTGCTTCCACGAGTAGTATCCAAACAGGCCTAGTAGCACAAAGAGCACCGCTACCACCCATCGGTTTTTTATGGCTAAATTGATTACGCTTCTCATGTTGGCACTCCTTTAGTTTAAGAGGTAAAAGCTACCGTTCACCACAATTTGCTCACCCTCCTCAATACCCCCTTTAATCACAACGCTCTGCTTATCTTCTGTGATAATGGAGATTACCCGTGTGGTGAACTGGTTTTCGCCCGTACAAACGAACACAAAACTTTGGTTATCCTTCTGTAAAACCGCTTTTACGGGAATTACCACACTATTGGGAATAGTCTGCATAAATCGTGCGGTGGCATACATGCCGGGATTCATAAATCCACGGCTGTTATCGCACTCAACCAGCACCTCAACGGAGCGGGTTTCCTCATCTACCAGAGGGCTCACATGCACAACCTTGCCGCTAATCTTCTTGTCGGGATAGGCCATTAGGGTAATATCCATTTGGCTATTCCCCTCAACCATTTGCATATGCTTCTCTCTAACCTGCGCGGATACCCAAACCCTATCCAATCGGGCAACCGTGGCAACGGGTTCGGAGTCTTCGTGTAGGTATTGCCCAATAACAATGCTATTCTCCACCACGGTTCCCGCAATGGGTGAGCGAACCACCAAAGGGCTGCCAACCTTAAGGTTGGAGGTATCAACCCTAAAAACCGATAGGGCCGCCAGGGCGTGTTCAAAATCTTTTTTATGGTGATTGTATTCCAGCTCAGCCTCCTCAAACTCCTTTTGAGCGCCCACACCCTTCTCTAGCAAATCTTTCTGCCGCAGATAATTTCTCTCTGCCAGGAGCATCTCATCGCGGGATTGGAGGTACTCTTTAGTGGCTTCTAAATAGTCCGAAGAGATCATTTCGAACAGTGGCGCACCCTCTTTAACCTGTTGCCCAAGCTGAGCAAACGATTTGGTGATTCGTCCCGAAAAGGGAGCTGCCACCATGGCAAATTGGTTGGGGATAGCCCTAACTGCACCGGGAATATCAACATGGTAGGTAAAGGGTTTGATTTCCACTTTTTGGCATTCCAACTTTTTAAGTATTGGAGAATCCTCCTTAACGGTAATCACGTTCCCGTTTACAATGATATGATCGGACTCTTCCGGATTATTTTGAACATTACAGGCCCAAAGCCCCAAAAGGGCAAAGCCCGGAATAAGATATTTTTTCATGTTTAATTTTTTTGTGCACTGAACATAGTACAGGCTTATGCCTGTATATGGAAAAAGAATAGTAAAAACTGAATGTTAAAGGGAGAAGGCTAGCAGAGCAGGAGGTGCTCTATGCCCGTTGGCCCCTTGGTGGCAAAAAATCAGGTGGGCGGGAGAAGTAATGCGCTTATGTAATTCCCTTACCAAAATGAAGGCTAACACAAGCATTAGAAACGGGAAAATGCCGGTTGTTACAAAGGATGAGAGATGTTGAATTATGGTATACTCGGCATCGCTATGGCTATGCCCAACATCACTCCCATTGGCACCGGGAATATATGGATGCGAATGGACAATTATAAACCCATTCTCAATGTGGTGAGTGTGATAAAAAAAGCTAATACTTCCGTAGTACCCTATAAACAACAGGGGGAGTAAGTACTTCGCTATGTTTTTTTGCCGGTTGGACATATCCTAAATAAAATCTTTGCAAAGGTATCTAAATGAATTGTTCTTCCAATATGCGAATGGGCTGATAACCATTTATTACAAAAAATCTTGTCCTGTTTATAATCCCTACTTTTAGGGATTGTGTGAACCGATTAACAGCAGCAACTTTGCACACATGAAAGACGCTGTTTTTAGTAAATGGTTTAAACATGGGGCTGCTATTGTACAAATGGTGCTTATGCCCAAACCTACCCATTACAGTGCGCTATCTACCCATTTTCATTTACTCTCCAATGGTGTATTAACTCCTTTGGTTGCAATATAAACTATATAACTCTATACCTCTATGCGATTTATATCCATTTTAACCCTATCAGTTTTACTATCTACTTCCTCCCTATTTGCCCACAAAAAAACTGATGCTCATCTTATTGGTCACGTGCTAAACGGCAAAGAGCACATCCCGTTTGCCAATGTGTACCTAAAGGGAACCACCATTGGAACTTCCACGGATGAAACCGGGCACTACCGTATGATTAACCTGCCCGAAGGCACTTTTACCGTAGTGGCCTCGGCCATTGGCTATACTCCAGTGGAAAAAACGGTAACCATTGTTCGAAATAGTACTACCGAGCTAAATTTCTCCATGACAGAGGATGCCATAGGGTTAGATGAGGTGGTGGTAACGGGCGACCGGAATGAGATTCGAAAACGCGAATCAACTGTACTGGTCAATACGGTTACTCCGCAGACCTTTACCATGACCCAGTCGGCAGTTCTGGGAGAGGGTCTAAACTATATCCCCGGATTACGCTTAGAAAACAACTGCCAAAACTGCGGTTTTACTCAACTGCGAATCAATGGTCTTGAAGGGCCCTACTCTCAGATACTAATTAATAGCCGCCCTATTTTTAGCGGTTTGGCCGGGGTTTATGGGTTGGAGCTTATCCCATCCAATATGGTTGACCGTGTAGAGGTTATTCGTGGTGGAGGTTCAACGCTCTACGGTAGTAATGCCGTGGCCGGAACGGTTAACCTAATCCTAAAAGATCCCATTGATAACTCTTACGAGTTTGGCTTTAACAGTATGACCACAGGCATTGGGATGAACGGTGCAGGCGCAACCCAACCTGACCGTGATGCCACCTTCAGCGCCACATCGGTATCATCGGACCTAAAAACCGGATTGGCTGTTTTTGGCTTTGCGCGCGACCGTAAGCCCTTTGATGCCAACAACGACGGATTCTCGGAGCAGGCAGCCATTGGCAATACCAGCATTGGCGCAAGAGCATACCACCGCTTTGGGTACCGAGGTAAGCTTTCGGTCGACTTTTTTAATATCCGTGAGGAACGAAGAGGTGGCAACAAGTTTGAACTGCCCATGCACGAAACTGATATTACCGAAGCGGTTGACCACACCATTACAACCGGGGGTGTAACCTACGATCAGTTTTTCCGCGATGAGGATATCCTTTCCGTTTTTGCATCCGCACAAAAGGTGGATAGGGACTCATACTACGGAGCCAACCAATCGCTTAGCAGCTACGGTACTACCAACGACTTATCATATGTGTTGGGAACCCAATATAAAATGGTTATTCACCATACCGGGTTTACTTTTGGATTGGAGAATCAGGCAGGATCATTAAAAGACCAAAAATTGGGCTACCCTGATTTTGACAATGCATCCTTTGTTGATGGAGAGCTGATTGTCCCACATACCGACAACATACTGGTGGCCGACCAACAGCAGAACATTACAGGTGCTTTCACACAGGTTGACTATTCCTACAAAAACTTTAAAACCACTGCAGGGGTAAGGTACGACCACTATAACGTGAACGACAAATCTAATCCAAGCAATGGCGTTTCCGGCGATATTTTTAGCCCACGGGTTACCCTAATGTACGATTTTGACAACACCATGCAGCTGCGCACCAGCTATGCCAAGGGATTTAGAGCACCCCAGATTTTTGACGAAGACCTGCATGTGGAAACCTCAACCGCCCGACGGGTATTGCACCGTAATGATCCTGATTTAGTTCAAGAAACCAGCCACAGCATTATGGCATCGGCCGCATACAACTACAATATCAACAAGTTCTCATCTACCATGCTGGTAGAAGGGTTTTATACCCTGCTTCAAAACCCCTTTGTGAATGAGTTTGGTACGCCCGATGAGAATGGCGATGTTATTTACACACGGATAAACTCTGAGGGAGGTGCCAAAGTGCAAGGAGTAAACCTGGAGCTAACCATGGCCTTGGGAAATAGCTTTTCAATGAATGCCGGGTTTACTGCTCAAAAAAGCCGCTACGAAGATGAGCAAGAATTTGGTGAGAAACGGTTCTTTAGAACACCCGATAACCACGGATTCTTTGCCATTCAGGTAAAACCCATAAAAAAGTTATCCCTCAATGCAACGGGAACTTATACCGGGAAAATGCTAATCCCCTACTTTGGACCTACCCTTGACAATCCTGATGATGGCGAACTTCGTTTGAGTCCGTCATTCTTTGACCTGGGACTAAAAATAGGCTACGATATAAAGATAAACGGTGCTACCATGCAGCTGTTTGTGGGTGCTAAGAATCTGTTTAACTCGTACCAGTCCGATTTTGATATTGGAGCCGAGCGCGATCCCGGATATATGTATGGTCCCAATCAGCCCAGGGCAGTTTACTTTGGCATACGCATTGGCAACAGGTTGAGATAGCAGCATACTATTGCTGTAGTTCGCTAAAACCATCCGTCATAATACATTAGGCGGGTGGTTTTTATGTGTTATAGGCATATAATTCTTCCCATTAAGCTAAACTTTCTTATCTTTAACCATTCTATTTAACAGTACCTATTGGATAGCAAAAAAAACAACTAAAAATCAAAATACATTTTAAACTTACGCTTATGAAAAAATTGGTCATGTTCTTAATCCCCCTTACTATGCTGGCAAGCTGTCAACAAAAAAAGGAGCAGAACCCCCTCTTGGCCGAGTGGAATACCCCTTTTGGAACCCCTCCCTTTCATCTAATCCAGGATGAGCATTTTATTCCCGCCTACGAAGTGGCCATGGAGCAGAATAATGCGGAGATTGATGCCATAATCAACAATCCGGAAGAGCCCAATTTTGTGAATACCATTGTGGCTTACGATCAATCGGGTGAGCTGATGAGTAAAATAGGGCTTGTGTATGGCGGCCTTAATGGTGCCAATACCACGCCACGCCTACAGGAGATAGCCCGTGAGCTTACTCCTAAACTTGCGGCTCATCGCAGCGCAATTACGTTTAATCAGGAGCTGTTTGCGCGGATTAAAGCGGTTTATGATATGCGCGATGAGCTCGATTTGGATATGGAGCAGATGCGTGTTGTGCAGAAAATTTACAACGATTTTGCCCGCAACGGTGCTGCACTTCCCGAAGAGCAACGGAATGAGCTGAAAAAGATTAACGAACGGATGTCCATGGTTACCCTTCAACTGGGACAAAATCTGTTGGCCGAGAATAATGGGTTTAAGCTAATCCTCGAAAACAAAGACGACCTGGTAGGACTTCCCTCCGATGTGATTTCCGGTGCTGCCGAAGCAGCAAAGCGTGAAGGGCATGAAGGGAAATGGCTTTTTGATCTCTCAAAACCCAGCTGGATCCCGTTTGTACAATTCTCCGAGCGTAGAGATTTGCGCGAACAGATTCACACAGCCTACTGCAAACGCGGAAATAATGATAATGATTTTGATAATAAACAGCTGTTTGTGGAGCTGATGATGCTGCGCAAGCAGATGGCTCAAATTCTGGGTTACGAGAGCTACGCCGAGTTCTTTATCAGTGACCAAATGGCCGAATCACCTGCTAATGTGTACACCTTTTTGAATAAGGTTAGAGTTCCTGCAATTAAGCGCGCCAAAGAAGAGCTGGCCGATATGCAGCAGATCATCAATGCCGAGGGTGGC
>CAZKPD010000114.1:0-7850 GCA_964554585.1 uncultured Rikenellaceae bacterium | reverse complement strand
GTCAAGATCGTAACTTATTATATATTAATAACATTAGAATTTTGTACGGATGAAAATATCGTATAGCTGGCTTAAGCAGTATCTTAATTTCTCTCAAACCCCCGATGAGCTATCAGAAATCCTAACCAGTATTGGCTTAGAGGTTGAAACCCTTAAAAAGATTGAAACTGTTAAGGGAGGCCTTCAGGGCGTGGTAGTGGGTGAGGTAAAGACCTGCCACAAGCATCCCGATGCGGACAGGCTTAGTGTTACTACTGTTGATGTGGGAGGGCCCGAGCTGCTGCATGTTGTTTGTGGTGCGCCCAATGTGGCTGCCGGACAAAAGGTAATGGTGGCCACTGTGGGCACCAAGCTGTACAACGGCGATAGCGAGCTGGTGATTAAAAAAGCCAAGATTAGAGGAGAGCTCTCCGAGGGGATGATTTGTGCAGAGGACGAGCTGGGATTGGGCACTTCGCACGAAGGGATTATGGTGCTTAAGCCCGAAACAGCCATTGGCACCCCGGCATCGGAGTATTTTGATATTGAGGATGATTACCAATTTGAAATTGGGCTAACGCCCAACCGTATCGATGCAGCATCGCACTATGGTGTTGCACGCGACGTGGCTGCTTTCCTAAACCTTACCCATACATCCAAAGCGCAATTGCCAAGCGTTGAGGCGTTTGCCATAGATAACCACAATTTACAAATCCCCGTGGAGGTTAAGAACACCCAGGCTTGCCCCAGGTACTCTGCCATAACCATAAGCAATGTGAAGGTGGAACCCTCGCCACAATGGCTACAAAACAGGTTGCGTTCCATTGGGCTATCGCCCATTAACAATGTGGTTGATGTGACCAATTTTATTCTCCATGAGATTGGTCAACCCCTCCACGCTTTTGATGCCGATAAGATTGCCGGAGGCAAAGTGGTGGTACAAACCTTATCCCATCAAACTCCTTTCGTAACGCTTGATGGCACAGAGCGTAAGCTGGATGAGCAAGACCTGATGATTTGCAACACCCAAAGCGGTATGTGTATTGCCGGTGTTTTTGGGGGGATAGCCTCGGGTGTGCATCAGGATACCAAAAATATCTTTTTGGAGAGCGCCTATTTTAATCCGGTGTGGGTACGCAAAACGGCCAAAAGGCATGGGCTTAATACCGACGCCTCATTTCGCTACGAGCGGGGTACTGACCCTAATATCACGGTGTGGGCGCTCAAACGTGCTGCCATGCTAATTAAAGAAGTGGCAGGTGGAGAAATTTCATCGCCAATAGTGGACTGCTATCCTGATCCTGTTTTACCCTTTAGGATTGAGCTTGACCTAACTTTTGTTAATCGGCTGATTGGCGAGGAGATTCCCAAAGCAACCCTTATTCGCATTTTAGAGGGTCTTGAAATTAGCGTAACCCAAGAGGCAGAAAACAAGCTAATGCTGGAGGTGCCCGCATACCGCGTTGATGTTCAGCGTCCCGCTGATGTGGTGGAGGAGATACTGCGTATTTATGGGTATAACAGCGTTAAGATTGATGATAAGGTTATGGGCTCCTTGGCCTATTCCGATAGTCCCGATAGGCATCGCACTATCAATCTGATTTCTGAAACGCTCTCGGCCAACGGGTTAAACGAAATACTATCCAACTCGCTAACCCCTGCTGCCTATTACGACGGGCTTACCACCTATCCTGCACAGCATGTGGTTAAAATAATCAATGCGCTTAGCAACGATCTGAACGGTATGCGCCAAACGCTCCTTTTTGGAGGGTTAGAGTCCATTATTTACAATATAAATCACAAGAATGCCAGCCTAAGGTTGTACGAGTGGGGCAACTGCTATCACTATAATCAGGGCAAGGGCACACCGGAGAAACCGCTAAAATCCTATGAGGAGGATTACAGGCTGGCCATATGGGAAACCGGATTTAGTACACCCGAGAGCTGGGCAAGACGGCAGGAATCGGTAACATTTTTTAATACCAAAGCATTGGTTGAGAATATCTTTGAGCGCATTGGAATTGCGCAAGAGCTCACTTCGTCCGATGTGGTTCCATCCGATATTTTCGACTATGGAATGGCCTATCTCAACAATGGTAAAACCATTGCCCATGTGGGGCAAGTATCGGAAAAGCTGCTAAAAGACTTTGAGATAAAGCAGCCCGTTTATTTTGCCGAAATCAGTTGGGATCTGGCATTTAAGCTGGCCAAAAAGCAGAAGGTGCAATTTAGTCCTATCTCCCGATTCCCCGAGGTTAGGCGCGACCTGGCCCTTTTGATTGATCAGCATGTTTCGTTTGCCCAAATTGAGCAGATTGCCGAGAAAACGGAGCGTAGGCTCATTAAGCAGATCAACCTGTTTGATGTGTACCAGGGCAAAAATATTGAGGAGGGTAAAAAATCCTACGCCGTTTCGTTTATGCTGCAGGATGATAAAAAAACCCTTACCGACCACCAGATTGATGCCGTAATGCAAAAGCTGATGGATGCCTATATAAACGAGCTGGGCGCAAAAATTCGGTAGGCATTTACTTACCCATATACCTTAACCGCTTCAGGAACAATTGAAGCGGTTTTTTTGTATCGCTGTTTTTGTAAACACTTGCTCCGAGTGGCGAGGCTACAGAGCTTTCACATCCAAGTAATGATTAAATGTGTATAAAATAGTCAATCAGGGTTTGATACATTATATATTTTAGATAACTTGCAAAATAATGTACAATGTCAAATTACACGTATACGACTAAAATATGCTTAATTTGCATAACTTTGATAAACTATAGACGAGGCAGTTAACAATTTTAACTTTTTTGCATTTTGCTATTTACCGGATAATCTACAATTGCAGTAGTTAAACACTAATTGCAAGGTTATTCGAAAGTTCAGAACAAGTGGTTTTGGATGACCTTATCTTAAATTCAGACGAAGTAGAGCCTCTTATTAATAACTCTATTTCTTTGGGCTTTGAAATAGGAGAGCAAATAGGGTAATCCAATCAATGAATGTGAAGACAAAATTGATCTTTGACAACACAACACAACTGTCTTAATAATTATTTTAGCTTGATAAATGTAAGAAAGAGTACTCACCTAAAATAAATGTCAAACAATGAAATCGTTAAAAAAAATAATTTCTGTTATTATTTTTCTGGTAACAATCCAAAATATTGCTTCTTCAAAAGAACTCTATATCTATATTACACCATCCCCAGTTGTCCAAACAGTTGGAGTAAAGTTGTTTATTGATGATAAGGAATTGATCAAAATTAAAGAAGGTCAATATTGGTATGGTGATATTGGAAACATTAAAAGTTGCGTACTGAAAGCTAAATCAGCCACTTACCTTTCCAGTAAATCAATCAATATCAATTTTCAATATAAAGATGCAGCATTTATTATTATTGAACTCGAACAAATGACTTGGGCCATGCGTGAGCAATCATACCCTAATGTTTCAAGTCAGTTAAAAAACATTTACGACCAAAAGAATAAACAGAAAAAGATTGCAAAACAAATTAGTGTTCATCCAAAAACTGGTTATACTAAAGCCTCATTAAAGGAATACTTAAATAAATCTAAGTCATTTAATGAGGGAATCTATGAAAATGCTATTGAAACGCCCAATTCACCAAAATACGAAGTAGGTATCGTTCAAACTGAGGATGGATATACAGTAGTATATCTAAATGGTGGAGATAATTCTGTTTGGAAAGAAGGAGATGTTAAGGCATACTTAACAAAAACAGCCAATCCTAATCTATTCAAGGCTAAATGGTATCTTGGAAATAAAGACATAGATGAGAATCTCTATATTACTTTTGATGATGCAATAATGAAAGTTGTTTGGACAGATGGAGACCCAGTACAGTTGTATATTAAACTTTATCCTCATTCAAATAATAGGGCTTCAAATGTAGCATCTTCAGGGACAGGTTTCGCATTAACATCTAATGGATATATTGTAACTAACTATCACGTTATTGATAATTCCACAAATATATCAATTAAAGGAGTGAATGGCAATTTCTCAACTTCATATAAAGCACGGGTTGTTGTTTCAGATAAGAACAATGACCTAGCTATCATTCAAATTGAAGACGATGCTTTCTCTAATATTTCTAAAATTCCTTACACTATCAAATCAACATCATCAGATGTGGGTGAAAATGTATTTGTTCTTGGTTATCCTTTAAGAGCCACTATGGGTGACGAGATAAAATTAACTAACGGTATTATTAGTTCAAAGACAGGTTTTCAGGGCGATATTACTTCATATCAGATTTCTGTGCCAGTCCAACCTGGCAATAGTGGGGGGCCATTATTCGATAAATCAGGTAATTTAATCGGTGTGATTAATGCAAAACACATAGAAGCTGAAAACGTTTCATATGCAATTAAAGTCAGTTACTTAAGAAATCTTATTGATTTGCTCCCGGAAACGCCTGCACTAAACAACATAAACACAATGACAAACCTTTCATTGTCTGATCAGGTTAAACTGTTAAATAAATTTGTATACATTATCGAAATAGAATGATAAAAGAAAAGTTAAGGTACTACAGCAGTAACATCTATACTACTTCAAGGAGATTTCCTGTTGACTATGTTGAACACTTGACAAAAATTCTCACTTTTGGGTGTAGCTCCTCTTGCAGGCTGGATGTTGCCAGCTCTACCGCCCAAAAGCCAAACTGCGGAATGTTGGTAGCAATGCTATGAAACTGCACCAGAGATAAATTTGATTAACTTTGAACATTGAATGTTAGTAAAATGCAAAGAATAGAAATAAGAAATTTTGGACCAATAAAAAAACTAGATTTAGACTTAAAAGATTTTTGTATTCTTATTGGGCCTCAAGCAAGTGGAAAAAGTACGATTGCTAAAACTATCTTCTTTTTCAAGTCATTAAACGATGACCTTGTTAAGTATTTTATTGAGTCAGTTGAAAAAAATGATTTTTCAAAATCAATAGGAACTTACGCAAAATCTATCCGTCAAAAATATCTTGACTATTTTGGTGCAAGTACTCATCTAAATGGACTTCATTTAAAATACTATTATACTGAAACGATTTGGATTAGCATTTCAATTGAGACAAATCACAAATATATTACACCAAATTTTAGCGAACTATTTAAGGATGAATTTAAAAAATTGGTCAGGGAAGCAAGCAATTTTTCAAGTTCAATTGGTAAACGTAATCCGTCTTTGTTAACTAGCAAAGACCTACTTGAAATTGATAGTGATAAAAGGAAATTCATTTCTTATGTAAAAGGAAAATGTAACGACATTTTTCAGGAAGATAGAGAATTAATATTTATTCCTGCGGGTAGGAGTCTTTTAGCCACTCTATCTGACCAACTTCAATTTATTAATCCAAGAAACTTAGACTTCTTAATGCGAACGTTTTTAGACAAGATAAATATTGTAAGACCAATTTTCAACAAATCCCTTTCAGATATAATTAAAGGGAGAAGACTCTTAACTCAATATGACATTGACTACAATAAAACAAAATTAGCGGAAGATATTATTAGTAAAATATTGAAGGGCAAATACCAATATGACAAGGACGGAGAAAAAATATTTTTTGAAACAAATAAATACGTGAAGTTAAATTTCTCTTCATCTGGTCAACAGGAGTCATTATGGATACTTCTTTTGCTTTTTATCATTATTTTAGAAAAGCAAAACGTGTTTATTGTAATTGAAGAACCAGAAGCGCATTTATTCCCAGAAGCTCAAAAGGAAATTTCAAACTTGATTGCCTTGATGTCTAATGTAGAAAACTCACAGGTTATTATCACAACTCATAGCCCATACATTTTAGCTTCCTTAAACAATTTGATTCTTGCAAATAAAGTTGGTTCTAAAAATACAAAAGTGGCAGATAGAATAAATAAAAACCTATGGATTAGAAGTGATAAAGTATATGCTGCATTAGTTACAAACGGACAAGTTAAAGACATAGTTGACAATGAATTAAGCATAATACAGCAAGAGAATATTGATTCAGTTTCAGGCGCAATTAACAATGAATTTGATTTTTTATTCCAATTTGAAACTGTTTAAAATATGACTTGCAAACCTTACAAAAACTGTTTTGATTTTGCTGAACAGAAAAACAAGATTGTTACTTGTACTGACGAAAAATCAAGTACAAAGTATATTTATGAAAATGATTCTTTGGACAATTTATCCAAATATAGAGTTGATGGGTGTTTAATAAATGATGACGATTCTAAATGTGATTTTTTGTTATTAAACTGTACGAAAGGAATCTCATATTTTATAGAGCTTAAAGGGTCAGACTTGATAAAGGCAGTTGAACAAATTGACCGCTCAATTAATGTTTTGCATAAAGATTTTAAAGAGTATTCTGTAGAAGCAAGAATCGTTTTGACAAGAGTGAATACTACAGACCTGAAAAGTACTAAACTAATCAGACTAGAAAGTAAGTTAAAAAAGCTAAATGGAACATTGATTAAACAAACTCGACAATTGACAGAAAAAAATTAAGCACAGCAGCCAACAGCGCCTTGGTTTCAGGCGGTGGCGACTTGCCCGTTGGATAATTTTATGTACATTTGGTAGGCCGTTGGCTCGCAGGGTGTGTGCTGGGTACTCTACCGCCCGAAACCCAAGCCGCGGAACGTTACCAGCCATTATGAAAAGACACATTATACATATAATCTTGGCGATTTTTATTTTGACGCTTTGTTCTTGTGCGACTATGTTCAACTCAAAAAAAACTTCTGTAACAATAATTACAAGCAATCTGAACAATTTGGTTATTGACAAAGACACCATAAAGAATATATCAACAAGTAATTCGTTCACTTTTGACAGAGACAAAAAACCAATAACCATCACAACATTCAATGACAGTTTGACGAAAACAGTGAGCGTAAAATCAAAAAACTCTTTTGCTTATTGGCTCAACCTTTATCCTAATGTACATCTATGGACAGGCTTTTACATTGACACGAAAACAAAAAAAAGATATACTTATCCAAAGACTGTTTACATTGACCTTTCTTCAAACGACATTTCTTATTTAACTTACAAACCTTTTGACAATTTCAGAAATATTTTCAAAATAACACCTTTAAAACTTGTTGGAATAGTTAATCCTTCCGTTGAATTAAGTTATGAGCGCAAAACTGGACACAGTTTCTCAACGCAATTAATGGCATCATACTTATTGCCAATAAGCGTTATGGACATAGGTAATGACTTTAAGCCAGACATTAAAGGTTTTAGAGTATCTTTAGAAGAAAAGTACTATTTCAAAAAATCAGCACCGCTTGGACCTTATGTGAGTTTTGAATTTAATTACTTGAATAATCAGTATAAGGACGTTTGGAATTTTGGTGTAAAAAATATTTACTCAGACACAACATACAATTTCACTAACTATCCTGACACATTTGGCATTAAAAAACAAACGTATAGTTTCAACCTAAAATTTGGCTATCAATTAATTGTCAAGCGACTTTCATTTGATATTTACGGAGGGCTTGGGTTAAGATACAAAGACGTTAAACATTTTGATAGAATTAACCCGAATGATGATATGGAAATGCCAAGACATCCAAACGTTTATTACATAACAAATCTTGAAGGCAAATATTGGACAGTAAGCATACCTCTAAATGTAAGAATTGGATGGACATTTTGACAAGAATAACGGCTGGTAACACGGGTTTGGCGTCAGGCGGGGCTTCGTGCTTAGTTTGACGCTTTTTCGTATATTTGAACTTTGGTTCTTCGCTTCAACGTTTGTAGTAAAATTCCCGCCCGAACGCCAAGCCCCGACCGATGGGGTACAATACGCTTCGCTTTACGGTGGCTACATCCCAACA
Source organism: uncultured Rikenellaceae bacterium (assembly GCA_964554585.1). Lineage (GTDB taxonomy): Bacteria > Bacteroidota > Bacteroidia > Bacteroidales > Tenuifilaceae > Perlabentimonas. The sequence goes on along the minus strand of CAZKPD010000114.1, from coordinate 7 downwards.
AGTTGGG
>CAZKPD010000113.1:0-7916 GCA_964554585.1 uncultured Rikenellaceae bacterium | reverse complement strand
GATTATTGGGTTCTCCAATTTTGATACTAACGATAAGGTGATTTTTGAGTACCACCATATTGCTGACGAACCCCACGAGGTAAAGGTGCGTAATATTAATCCCTATTTGGTGGAGGGAAAAGATTTATATGTGCGCCATAGGCAGCAGCCCCTGAGCGATGTGCCCCCCATGAGTTTTGGCAACATGCCCTTGGATGGAGGGAATTTATTGCTCTCGGATGAAGAAAAAGAGGAGCTTTTGGCAAGAGACCCAACGGCAGCACAATTTGTTAAACCGCTAATAAGCGCACGCGAATTTTTAAATGGCATAAACCGATGGTGCTTATGGCTGGTAGATGCAGACCCCGCCGAACTAAAAAAGAATCCACTTATTCTCGAGCGCATTGAGCGAGTGAAGCAGTTCCGCTTGGCCAGCGTAGCCCCATCCACAAGAAAATTTGCTGATATCCCAGCACTTTTTAGGGATAGAAATAACCCAGATACGTTTATAGTTGTACCCCGCGTTTCCAGTGAGAATCGAAAGTATATCCCCATGGGTTTTTTCGATAAGAGTTCCATTCCTAGTGATACCTGTATGGCTATACCCAATGCAGAACTATACCATTTTGGGGTGCTTACCTCGGAGATGCATATGGCGTGGGTTAGGTTTGTTTGTGGTAGACTGGAAAGCAGATTTAGATATTCAAAAGATATTGTGTACAACAACTACCCCTGGCCCCAAAGCCCCACGCCCAAGCAGGTAAGCGCCATAGAGGAAGCGGCACAGCGGGTACTCGATGCCCGTTTGCAGTTTCCCAACAGCAGCTTGTCCGCCCTGTACGACCCGCTCACCATGCCTTCGGCATTGGTAAAGGCGCATCAGCAGCTGGACCGTGCCGTGGATTTGGCCTACCGCCCCCAACCCTTTACCGGAGAGGCCAATCGCATAGAGTTTCTCTTTGAGCTGTACGACCACTACACCGCAGGGCTGTTTGCTACAGAGAAAAAGAAGAGGGGGAGAAAAACAGATACCCCATAGTTTTCGATGCGAATGAGGCTAAAGCCTATTGCATTGTCGTGTTATATTCCGTCGACTAAAGTCGACGGGTATTGTATCATTTGTTTTTAGCTCTGCTTCCCGGCGGCTTTAGCCCGCGGAGAAAGAAAGAAGACAACTCAACGAGGAGGGATTTTATCTCAGAAAAAAACAAATCACCGTCGGCTTCAGCCGACGGGATTTAGGAAGCAAGAGATCTTGTGGCTTTAGCCCCATTCTTCCGCTCTTTACTTTCGAAAATTTCAACCCAAAACCGAAAGAGTTCCTTTTTTATCCTTAACTTGTTTAATCATCTAATTTAAAAATTATGCCATGAGCTGGGTTAGAATTTGGGTTCATCTCGTATTCTCCACTAAAAACCGTTATCCTTACCTCAATAATCAACCGTTAAGAGAAAAGGTTTTTTCTCATATCCTTGAGAATGCTGAAAGCAAAAGCATTTGGATTGATTCTGTAAATGGCTATAGTGACCATGCCCATTGCCTTATCTCATTAGGTCGAGAGCAAACCATCAGCAACGTTGCCAAGCTGATAAAGGGGGAATCCTCTTTTTGGATAAACAAAGAGAAGCTAACCGCTTCAAAATTTATATGGCAAGATGATTATTGGGCAGTGGGGGTGAGCGAGAGCCATGTTAAATCCGTTCGTAACTACATTGCAGACCAAGAAAAACACCATAGTAAGGTGGCTTTTACGGATGAGGTAAGTGATTTTATGGACAAGCACGGTTGGGTTTATGTTAAAAAGTAGGGATTAGCTTTAATGAGGCTAAAGCCGATTTGCGTTAGCAAAACTAATCCGTGGGCTAAAGCCCACGGGAATTGGTGGTTTTAATATTAAATCACCATTGGCTTTAGGGGTAAAGGAAATCCAACCCCAAGAGGTTATAACTTAAAATAATAAATTCCCGTCGGCTTTAGCCGGCGGGAGATGAAATGAAGTACCCTTGGGCTATAGCCCCATATTCTACTTATCCACGTATTTAGCACATTCAACCCGTGTTAACCACACTTATATCAAAACACATAAGGCATAAAACAACTAAGCGCTTAAAACCCCGTTACATTGACTACAAACAGTCGCATTGTTAAGCCTTTCACCCTATTTTGGCTTGAACCACATAAACCCTAAAAGAATGCAAAGCCATCCAAACAAAACTATAACCGCTTTTTATCGCTATGCCTTTATACTGCTTTTGCTCTTGAGTAGTATCAATGTGTATGCACAATTATGGAAACCTAAAGCAAAAGTAGCGGCACGCCCCCGAATTAGCTTTTCTGTGGCTCCAACCCAAGCCCTAATGGGCGACTCGGTACAGGTAAAGTGGAAGGTAACCTATGAGGGCATAATTGATACTATTTGGATCAATGGTTCAAGCGTAGCTTCGGAAGGGTCTGAATGGGTTGTGGTTACCGAATCTCAACCATTTAACCTGCGCATTGTAACAGAGGGCGGCGAGGAGATAAAACGGCAACGGAATGTAACCGTTAAAATTCCTGATATTATCCGTTTTGAGGTTCCCCCGGCGGGTGCCTATAATCGCACGTTAGCTATTTCATGGGTGGTGAATAATGCCCATCGGGTTTATCTGAACGATGTGGAAATCCCTTCTATCCACAAAATGAGTTTTGCCATCAAATCGGATACCTCCTTTGTGCTGCGGGCTGCTACCAGGTCGGGGCACAGTATAGAACGCAAAGTGGATGTGCGGTGCATCTACGCTTACCATATTGGCGCATTTATTAACCATCAATACCATAGCCAGGGCGAAAAAATGCTCTTTTATCGCAAAAATAAGGTACGCCTCAAATGGCAGCTGGATGATGCCCGTAATATTTCCATGAACGGAATCCCTATTGCTGACACTGAAGGAACTATGGAAGTGAACCCCGTTACCGATACGGTTTTTGTTTTTAGGTTTACCACTGCCCACCATAAAGATACATCCATGCATATGGCGATGCACGTTAAAACGCCTGATTTAAGAAGGTTTTATCTTGAAAATGTGAAGAGCGGTAAGCAACCCAATTACTATATAGCCAGTTTTGCCGAAGAGATTATGGAGGGAAGACCCTATTACCTTAATTGGTTTGCAGAGGGAGTGGATACAGTTTATGTGGATGATGAACCCTACCCCCCAAGCCATAGCCTAAAACTAGTGGCTACGGAAGAGAAAAGGCATGTTTTACACTATTTTTATTATAACGGTAAGGGCGATTATATTAAGAGTATAGCGACCCACAATCTCATTTTTCAAAAAAGGCCACATTTTCATAATAATATTCGTGAAGTGGGTTCTCTGGAAGGGGAAGAGATTTTTATGGATATTTTTGGGGTTGATCTAACCGAGATGCCCTCAACGTTTAAGCTAAAGGTTGTAGCAGTAGATGAAAAAGGCAACTTTATCAGTGGGTTAGCAAAGCCTAATCAAAAAGATGTATTCCTAAATGTGGTTGAAGCCTACCAAGAGAAAAAGACCAAGATAAAAGATCTTCAGGTGGCAGAAGTACACTTTAAGGATACTCTTCCTCCGCGTGATATTATTATGGTGGTTGATAATTCGGGATCCATGGGACACGTTTATAAGTACATGGATAAAATTGTGGAGCGTTTTGTTCGCAATAAGCGGGATGAGGATAGAATCTCCTTTGTGAAATTTGACCATCGCTTGGTGTTTGATACCCCATTCCTATTCAATCCCGACAGCATAATGGCTGAGTATAACCGTATTCCGTTTGACTCGTTGGGGGGCATGACCGCACTATATGCCGCTACCGATTTGGGTATACTGAAGCTAAAAGCTGAGCCTAAAGGGCGGGATCGAAAGATAGTTCTATTTACCGATGGAGAAGAGAACGCCTCATTCGTCTATTTTGAGCATTTACACTTTACCGCTTTCGATGTACTTAAGCAGGCTCGATTGCATAAAATACCCATTAGTGTAGTGAGCTTGGGCAGCTGGGTAAACTTTTCTGTTCTGCAATCGTTGGCCGACTACTCTTTTGGGCACTATTACCCCATCACTCGGGTGTCGGATATTGACCACGTATTTAAGGAAATAACCAATACTCAAACCACATACTATGAGGTGTCATACACTCCCTACAGCCTTTACAAAGATTTTACCGAGATCGTATTAACCTACCAGTCAACCCCATTTAAGGAAAAATCTGTATCTAAGCAGCTTTACGGAAGCGATAATTTGGGAAACTTACAGGGCATTGATCCCATTACCCTCCCTCCAAATCTGTTAAAAAGGCTAGAACTGGTAAACTTTCAGCCTGTGGCTGCACCACAGAATGTGGCCAACTTTAATTTTGATTACTATTCCATTCGGAATGAAGATATGGAAACCCTCCTGAAATACGTCAGCTACCTTGAGAATAATCCACAGCAACACGCTATACTATTAGGTTATACGGATTTGAGAGGGAGTGATGAGTACTGCCTAACCTTGGGCCAAAACCGAGCCAATGAGGTTATGAACTTTTTTATTGAAAAGGGCATTGCTCCGGAACGGTTACACGCCCTTGGATTAGGAAAAGAGAATCCGGTTTGGCCCGTATCCACACATCCCATCCACGATTTTGAGAACCGGAGGGTGGAGATAATACTCATTAAGCCAAGGTAATGGGTAGAAAAGTAAAAGAAAAAGAGCCTCTTTTAGGAGGCTCTTTCTGAAATCGGTTATTCCGATTATTGTTTTATCAGCTTAAATGAATGGGTTCCGGCACGGAATATATAGATTCCATTAGGATAATCGGTTAGGTTAATTTCCGCATTGCCGTGTGGTACTACTTTGCTATACACCTTTTGTCCCACCAGATTGTAAACCTCTATTAGCTGGTTACCCTCGGTAACAATGTTAAATATCCCATTTGAGGGATTAGGATAGGCGTAAACTGTATTGGCTAAATTGTTTATAATTCCAACCCCCTGTTCTGTGGTATTAAGGTATAGATTGGTAAAAGGATATTCATCTACCAACCTGGTTGTCAGCAAATCTAGGGCTCCGTCTTTGTTAATATCAGCAATGGCAAATTTCATACCCTCGCCCGAGAGTATACCTAAATTTTCAACCCCTGAAAATGTGCCATCCCCGTTGTTATAATAAAGGACCACTGCATGGGCCGAACTACTTATGCTTCCACCAATCAGAATGTCTTTATGGCCATTCCCATCCACATCAATAATGGCTACATCGCCATATTGAAACCCCATAAACTCAGCAGGAGAGGCGGTAAAGTTTCCGTTGCTATCGTTAAGGTAGAGCTTTGAAACATTCATTCCGGTTTGGAGATCTGACCCAGTAAGAACAAAATCAATGTGCCCATCCTTATTTACATCCGCAAAATCGGCACCACCTGTGGTAACACCCACGAGGTCATTAGCAGACAGGGTAAAGTTTCCGCTCCCATCATTAAAATAAATTTTTGTTTCGCTAAACATATCTGCGTTTTCATCCTGGTAGGATCCGCTTATAAAAGCGTCTAAATGACCATCCCCATTCAAATCTACCAGCTCGACCTTCCCATAAAACAGCGGAGCAAATGGGGTGTCCTCTTTCGCAGTAAAGGTGCCGTCACCATTGTTCATATAGAGTATGGTGTAACCAACTTGTGTAAAAATATCCAAGCCACCATAAAGGATATCTACATGCCCATCCCCGTTTACGTCACCCATGGAGAGAGATGAGTATACCAAACCCATAAACGAGGCATCTTCTGAAAGGGTAAAACCGCCCTCGCCATTATTAATAAACAGGAGCATTTTTTGCTCAAAAGCAAAAGTAGCTCCGCTAATCACTAAATCGAGGTATCCGTCCCCGTTCACATCGCCAAAAGCCGCTGAACCTGCAAATAACCCCGGCATCTCCAGATTCTCAATCTCGAAAAAGCCTCCCGACCCGTTATTTAGATAAATTTTGGCACCCATCTCAAAGGTCTCGGGACTCATCAGTCCCAGAAGAAAGATATCGATATTCCCGTCGTTATCCACATCGGCAAAAAGGTTTGCACCCATTGCCATATTGGATAACCCGGAATTTTGTACAGGATCAAAGGTGATATCCTGTGCAGTTGCCGTGGGAGCAGTACCCACAATGAAAGCAGACATAGCCATAAAACCTATGAATGCGTTAATTAAAGAGTAAAATTTTTTCATAGTGCATTGGATTTGGTTAATGTTGGTTGGTTTATTTATCTATATTTGAGCCACAAATTTGAGCCCTTGGTTATGTGTTGCCTAAGAACGTGCCATGGATTAGTGTGCGTATAAATGTAATCAATAATCTCAACCGTTGTGTTTCCCAAAAGGGTTTTTCTGCAAACTTCTGGAGGCACCAATGGAGTCGCTTATAGCTCTTTGTGTCGCTGCAGAAAGGATGAATTCGAAAGTATATGATAATCAATGTGTTTAATAATTTAAAAAGCGTAAAAACAATGAGAAAAATGTATTCTTTACTATTGAGTGCTGCTGTGGCTACCTCTATTCTGGTTGGCAGTTTTTCTAACCTATCGGCGCAGTGGGCACCCACATCATTTCCTAAGCCAAGTGCTTGGGATATATGCCAAACAAGTCAAGGTGATTTAATCGTTGCCAGTTCAGATTTTTATAACTATCAAGGGCTTTATATTTCTAAGGATGAGGGAGAAACATGGGGAGAGTGTACCGCCGCCAATCGGAGTTATACCGCTCATGCCATTCTGGGAGATTACATCTTTTTTGGTGGCGTTGATGGGTATATTGCTCGAAGCGCCGATGGAGGAAACAGCTGGGACGAAATATCCATACAGCACCTGTTTCCCGAGGTTGAGTTTTACGATGACCCCATATATGCCATGGTGTTTCATAACGACAGGCTTTATGTTTCTATTCTCTATTGGGGCATTGCCTACAGCGATGATATGGGTGATACATGGACTCTAACCGATTATGAATCATTACAAGATGCCGATGAGCCCGACAATGGGGGTCAATGGACCTACAGTTTTAGCTCTTTTAAAGGGAGTTTATACGCCATTGGAGCGTTTGGTATCTGGCAGTACGATGAGAGTGCCGACCATTGGACAAAAGTAGATGATTTGTGGTATTGCGGCGATTCCTTTGTTTTAGACGGAGCACTATATGTAATCCATAATGCATACGGCCTCCCACAGGGAATTAGGTACACAACCGACATGGTTAATTGGGCAATAGTTCCTATGCCCGAAAATATTAGTACAAGCATTAGGGTGGTTAGACCGTATCACGGAGCCCTCTTCTTGGGTCATACCAGTGATGGAATATTCTACACAACCGATATGGGTGAGTCGTGGATTGATTTTAGCGATGGCTTTTCGGGAGAACTGCTGGGAGAAAACTACTTTGTCTTTGATACTCCCATGAATTTTGCGTTTACCGATAACTATGTTGTTGCGCCCGTTTTTACACTCGCAGAAGAAGCCATAGGCGTTTATAGGGCCCCCATGCCGGAAGAGCTTATTGTCAATGGAGTTATGGAAAACCCTGCTGTTCCCAACCCAATGGTGGTATATCCTAACCCTTTTAACGAATTGATAAACATTGTTATTCCCCAAGAGCTAAGCGGCCAGGTAGATATCAAGTTCATTGACATCACCGGCAGGGTAATAATTAATCAAAAAGTTGATGTACAATCGGGTACTATTGCAATAGATGCTTCTATCCTTGCCAAAGGGGTGTATGTAATCTCGCTGGAGCAAAATAGCATAAGGATTTCTCGTACTGTGGTGAAGTAGCTTTCAGTAGTATAGCATATCAAAAAAGGGCTCAAATTGAGCCCTTTTTTGATTGGTAAACCCTGTGTTATCTCTGTTTCACAAAGCGTTTAACGGTCGAACCGTTGTCCCAGCTTAAGCGC
>CAZKPD010000112.1:6470-7975 GCA_964554585.1 uncultured Rikenellaceae bacterium | reverse complement strand
CTCGGGTGATTCCCATTCCATGCGAAATCCACAATCCCCCATTCCTATCCATCACCACAGAGAATACCTCATCGTCGGGAAGACCGGTGAGGTAGTTGAGCACACTATAGGTTGAACCATCAATAGTATTGACCAGAATGGTTCCACCGTTAACGGTGGAAAGAGCAATATGCACAGAATCGACCGATGTACCACCCGAAAGAACACTGGCCCGAATGTATGGCTGATCCTTAAAATCGAGTGGCGTTAAGTTTTCCCCATCGAAGCTATATATCCTACTATTGTTGGCTCCAAAAAGAATTTTATCCCCATGTGCAAACGAAAAAATCAGGTCTAGACCCATGGGGAGTCCGGTCAGCATTTCGAGCCCTCCATCGGGTTTAATAAGGTATATCAACCCTCGGTTTTTAACCAAGTAGAACCCCTTATTCAACTCAAAGCCATCGGAGAAAAACACCTCTTTCGACACCTCATGGTATAGGGTGTCTATTCTTCCTATAGGATCGGTATAAATTCGGCATACCGTGGTTGGAGAGAGCGCTAGAAGTCCTTGGGATGTATTGCTCAGCTTAAAAAAGAAATCATCACCTACGATATTAAGCAGAATCGTGGGCTCTGTGGTTCCATTGCTTTTACGCTTAATATAGCCTATTCCTAGGTCGGTAGTGTAAAACAGCTGATCATGAAAATTGAGGGCAATGGGTCGTCCCTGTACCCTAAGGTTATCCCACGAAATTCCATCGAAAGAAAGGATTGCCTTACGGTTCAGAATGTACATCAACCCGTTGTTATCCTGCCTAAAATCCCAATTTTGAGCACTAACACCGGAGGGAAGTCGGTAATGCGAAAGATAGGGGTCGCCGGTTTGCGCATTGGCACTAGGTTGACAAAGCGCAAAACAGAAGAACAGTACAACAATACTTACCCTGCTAATCCAACTGTTCAATTCCTTCATTTTAACAAAAAAAGAATTTTTCTTTTGCTTTAACCGGTATGCTTTAAGCGATTGCCTGTTGGCCTAGCGGTTAATTGCTTAACATCAAAGGGATATTTCTGTTCTATTGACAGGTTCTAAAATAGAAAAAAAGGGCCACCTGTCAGGTAGCCCTTAAAACGTAAACTACCCGTGTTTATTGTTACTCTTTAAGCAAGAAAAGTTTTGTTGACGTAGTGGCCTTTAGCACCCCACCTTTCACTATACTGGGAGCCGAAGTAACCGTTTCGCCATTCTCTACCACCTCACCCTTAACCAGTACAATAGTTCTATCGGCACCATCAAAGGCCGCATTGGCTGCAATATCAATAAACTCACCTTGGTCAATAAACGATTTCAGCTTCTTCTCCCGCCAGCTATCCCATGGGCTAAGTCGAATGAGCAAGCGTTCGGAAATATCTAACGCAGCAAATACCCAAAGCTGTTCGGATAATGCTTTATTCCGTTTCCCTATACGCTGTAAAGCAGATGAGTTAACTCTAAGAACGGTTACAGGTGTTTCGGCAATTAG
>CAZKPD010000112.1:0-6442 GCA_964554585.1 uncultured Rikenellaceae bacterium | reverse complement strand
ATCTCGTAGGCATCAACCACCGTACCGGTTTGGGCTATACGTAACACATTCCCATCCCTTTCGATACGGGCCGAACCCCTAACAATTACCATAAAGCCATCGCAGGCTGCGCCTTGTGAGGTGAGTACGCTACCGGCCGGAAATACTTTTTCTTGGAATACCTCGCAAAGCGCATCAAAATGCTGCTCATTGAGAGAAGAGAAAGCAAAAATTGAGTGTAAGAAACGGGCTGTTTGGGTTGCTTTAATCTCCGGAGGCGTATCAATAATCTGCTTCATCTGATTCTGAACAACTGCCTCAAGGTTTTCGGCATCAGCTGGCTCAATCCGACCCTGTTTTTTCACTTTTTGGATATTGGCCATTTGATGGTTAAGCAACGAGCGTGAAGCAATTTGTGTTTCAATGGCATTATATACCTCCGGATAGGTCTCTTTAAGGTTTCGCAGAAAGGTTAACCCCATAATCCTATTCTCGTTGATCTCATCCTCTAACCCCGAAATTTTATCCACCTCATTGGACACCCCTTCCGCATCTGTCGAAAGGCCTAGGATTAGGCTAGACAAACTCTTAAGATTCTCCTCATTGGCAATTACAAACCCACGGGCGCAATCGTAGCTGAAAGCGAGCTTTCGGTTAAACCGTTTTTTCCAAAAAACACCCAGAATTGACATGGTTTGAAGCTTTGCCAAAATCTTTGGGGTACTCCACATTTGCTCCAAATCCTTCCGATGGGCTAAGGATACTTCACCGTTAAAGTCGAGCAGGTGGTCAATCTCATCGGATAGGCTCTGAACCGCAGCAGCCGAGAGCAGTCCTTCGCCAAACTGGCGCCAATAGCTCTCCTTCTCTTTTAGCAATAACCGCTTACGCGTTTCGTAAAGCGTATCCACAGGCATTTCTTTAGTATCTATTTGTGAATCATCGGGTAAGAATTGCTCTACCGTTTCCCAGTCGGCTCCCGACATAAACCTGTCCTTTTTAAGCTTTGATATCTCCTTCTCACCCCCCATTCGTAGCATTGATACCGTTTGGTTAAGCAGCTGCTGACGGGCTTCGCCCATTTTTGTTAATCCCAACCTATCTATCAGCCACTTAATGGTTGTGGCATTCACCACCGAGGTAATGAATACGATTCCGGCAGTAATGGAGAGGATTTGGGTTCGAACCTCCTGATCAATTCCCGGTTCACTTGCAACAATGAGCGCAAGGGCAAGGCCAATGGCTCCTCTAAGCCCTCCCCACCAAGCTACCACGCCATCCTTTACGGTCATACCGTAGCCTATGCGTTTCATTAGCGGGTAGAACATGGCTATCATCACAGCCCTTATAACGGTTAGCGCAACATATATAAGAAGAAGAATAATGAGATCCTGTCCGGTATAGGATACCTGAAGGGCAATAACTACACCTACAATGATAAAGATTAGGGTATTGGCTATAAAAGCTGCTAGATCCCAGAACTCATGAAGAAAGTGAGCTACCTGAGGGCTAATGCGGGTTCGTCCAATACCCGCCATCATTACACCATATGATACAAGAGCAATAACACCGGAAACACTCACAAAATGCTCGGCAACAAAAAAGGTGAGATAAGCGGCACTAACTATCACGGTAATCTCAAACAGCGCATCATTAAAAACCTTTTTGAGCCAGCTTACCACAAACCAACCAATAATTGCACCCACGGCAACACCACCCAGAACTACACGGAAGAATTCTAAGATGGCATTATTGTCGTTTCCTGTACCTGTAAAGGCAGAGAAGAAAACCATAAAGAATACAATGGCGGTACCATCATTAAAAAGCGACTCTCCCTCAATGAGTGTGGACAATTTTTTGCTGGCTCCCACCTCTTTAAGAATAGAAACCACAGCTACCGGGTCGGTAGCGCTAATAATTGACCCAAACATGAAGGCAATGGGCCATGTCCACATGCCTAACCCAATATTCAAATACTTTAGAAGCATGGCAAATGCTGCCGTGAGCAGTAGTGCCACCACAATACCGGGTACAGCAAGAATGAACGCATTGGTAAACGATTTTTTAAAGGTATGCACGTGCATGGCAAAGGCCGCCTCAAAAATAAGCGTAGGCAGAAAAATGTACAGGATTAAGTGTGGGTCAATATGTCCGGCCCAATTGATGGCCTCTCCAAAAATGGCGAATGAGCTTTCGTCGGAGAGATTCCAAAAAGTGCTAAAAAAACCAAGACGATACGCTAAACCAAGTAGCAGACCAATAAGAAGCAACAAAATGGTATAAGGAATGGCCACTTTGCGAAGCAAATGCCTGGTAGCTATACCAATAAACAGAGCAATAATAATGAAAAGCAAAGGTGCCATACTGGCGTGGGCCACATGCTCTTCAACTGTTTCTACAATGTTCTCAACGGATGCCATAAAGCCGCTGCTGCTAATAAATGATAGCAACGAATGGACTTTGACCATTACGTTTTGAAGAAGGGAGAGTGCGATCATCATTATAAATGGGTTAAATTTTAGGGATTGATCCTTACGGATAATTGTTTGTACTATAATTAACCTTAAAATTACTTAATAAAAACGCAATCGCCAATAGGGTAAAAGGTTTTTAGCGCAAAAAAATATTATTATCAAACCTTAGGCGTTACAACCAAGCAAACTGACCAAAAAGCCTTTGGCTTGAGTCAAACGAGCAACCCAATCGATCATGGGTTAATAATAGGGATAATAAAAGAACTGCATACAGGGTTAAGTAAATGGGAAACAGTGAAAAGACAGCTCTGTATAGATACAAAAAAAGGGGTATGTAGTAGGCATATTTTTCCCTTATCCTACCCTTATTACAAATACAAGCCGGACAATTGTGGCATCAAAAAGAGGCACTATGTTTGTTTTCTTTAAGTATTGCGTAAATTTGCCCATAAATCATATTTAGACCTAACACACTTCATAATGAGAAGAGCCATTATAATTACCCTTTCCATTCTGACGCTTTCAATCGTTACTGCTGCACAAGATCAGACTGATACTACCCAAATCAAGCTCTCAACCGACAAGGTTAAGATTGAAGGGAAGTACTACTATATCCACATTGTTCGTAAAGGCGAAACCCTATACTCCATTAGTCGGGCATACAATGTAAGTCAAGTGGAAATAGCCATGGAAAATCCCGACATCTACCTTGGTTTACAGATTGATCAGGCCATAAAAATTCCCATAAAAGCAACCGAAACCATTGATGGTAGCAAGGATGACAAGTATATCTATCACGTTGTTAAGCGTAAGGAAACGCTGTTTAGCTTAACCCAAAAGTATAAAATTTCGCTCGAAGAGATCATTGCAATCAACCCGGAGGTGGAGCAGGGTCTAAAAACCAATCAGGTTGTGCTTATCCCCAAAAGCATCAAACCTTCCACTAACCTAGAGGCTAAAGAGGCCGATCGTTTTATCTATCACGAGGTAATGCCTCGCGAAGGTTTTTACTCTCTAACCCGAAAATATGGGGTTTCCGAAGCTACCATTAAACGATTTAATGCAGACCTAGTGGTCGATGGCCTTAAGCTGGGAACAGTGCTGAGAATACCCAAGAATGCGAATGACACACTTTTATACGAAGAACAACGCCCAATAGCGGCCATAGGGCCAATGGATACTTTGCCAACCACTGTACCCTATATTCCGCATATGGTATGCGATACCTTTGTTTATAATCGATGGAGAGATGTTTACAACATCAGCCTCCTATTGCCCTTTACTCAAACCTCGCCTACGCTACCCTCTGAGGAACAGGATGAAGATAGGGTTAGTATGATTTCGGAAAAGGAGTCAATGGAAAAAAATAGAATTTCTCCGCAAACGGCCAACTTCCTCGATTTTTACCAAGGGATTCTCCTTGCTGTTGATTCCATGAAAAAAGAGGGCCTGTCGATTAACCTCAACGTTTATAACACCAAAAAAAGTTCGGAAGAGGTAGAAAAATTGATTCGTAACGGCAGCTTAGATAACTCTCACCTGATTATTGGCCCTGCTTACCCCCAATGTTTAACCCCGGTAGTCAATTTCTCTGCAGAAAACAGGATACCCATGGTTTCACCCCTATCGTCAAATAGCTATCTACTAAGCCTAAACCCGTTCCTTTTCCAGGTAAACCCATCCTTTAACACCCAAATGGAGGAATTTGCTAAACAGATTAACTTGTGTACTAACCACAACATTGTGATTGTACACGAAGATGACAGCACTAACAATGCCATGTTTCAAACGTTTAAAACTCACATCGACAAGCGCATTAGCCAATGCGAAGGTTCAATTCCCGTTTTCTACAAAGAGATTACCTATAGGGCTGGAAGCCCTACAGCCGATATCCAAGAACGCATCAGCCATAGCCTTTCATTGGATCGCAACAATATGGTGATTGTGCCCTCAAACAATGAGGCTTTTGTAAGCGACGTGTTGGGTAATCTGAATGCCCTATCCACAGTATATAAATTTCCCATTGAGGTGTACGGTTTCCCACGTTGGATAAAGTTCCGGAACATTCAGATTGACTACTACTACCAAATGGAAATTAAACTTTTCACCCCCTTCTATACCGATTACTCCAGACCTGAGGTCAAATCATTTGTAGCCAACTACAGGGATGCATACAGGGCAGAGCCTAGCCAGTACGCTTTTCAGGGTTATGATGTGGGACTTTACTTTTTAACAGCAATGAAAAAGTATGGGGTTGATTTTATGTACTGCATACACAACCTACATATGGATCTTCTACAAACCGATTTTAATTTCGTGAACAAAAGCATAAGTAGTGGTTATGAGAATAGTACGATACATATTCTTAACTATTCCAAAGATATTACTATTACTAAGGTAGAATCCGGCAAAGCGCAAAACAGTCCAAAACCAATAATTTATTTTGAAGAAGGGCACAACAGGCAGGAATCCATTTGGTAAAACCCGAGCCGACCCCTTTTTATTTAGCTGATAGCAATGGATCATTCGGTTCAAAGTCGTTCCCGTAAGTCGTTGATAGCCGGTTGGGTTTCAATCATCATCAACCTTTTCCTTTTCGTCATTAAATATATGGCAGGGGTTGTCAGCGGATCGGTAGCTATTATTGCCGATGCTTGGCATACCCTTAGCGATTCCATCAGTTCTATTTTAGTGGTTGGAGGAGTAATGCTCTCGCGAAAGCCTGCCGATAAGAACCATCCGTTTGGGCATGGCCGTTACGAGTTGGTTGTAACCATCATTATTGGCTGTATTTTAATATGGATCGCGTATAATTTCTTTGTTCAGGCCGTTGACCGCTTGGTAAATAGAGAAGCTGCCCAATATGGTTTACTGGCAATAGTGGTAACTATAGTATCTGTTGTGGTTAAAGAGGCTTTGGCTCAGTACTCTTTTTATATTGCCCGAATTGCAAATTCAAGGGTTGTGGCAGCCGACGGTTGGCACCATCGAAGCGATGCCATCTCCTCAGCTATTATTCTGGTAGGCATCCTTTTGGGCCGAAAAATTTGGTGGATGGATGGTGTTTTGGGTATTATCGTTGCCCTGCTAATCCTGTACACTGCCTTTACAATTATTAAAGATGCCTCAAATACCATTGCCGGAAAAAAACCTTCGCCCAAGCTACTCCAAAGCCTTGTAGAATTAATCAACGAAGCGGCCGGAACCAATGTTTTTCCACACCATTTCCATCTTCACGATTACATAAACCACAAAGAGCTTACCCTTCACATCTATCTACCCGATCATGTAACCATTCAGGAAGCTCACCTAATTACCAATCTAATTGAGGACAGGATTAAGGAGGAGATGGATATTACTGCGACCATACATGTGGAACCTCACGCACATATGCCCATCGATAACGATAAGCTCGCATAACTTCCCCATTAATCCCGTTTTTTGGAAAAGAAAGTAATATTGTGCTCGACAATTACGCTAGTTATGCTCTACTCCTTTCTAAAAGAATATTAAAAAAATCGGTTTGATGGGTTACCTTTGTATATTTGCAATAATTTTTATTAAAAGGGATTTAGTTCCCTACCTCAATAGGCCAAATTATGGAGTGGTTGTTAAAACTTGTTTCGCTTTTGTTTGCTTACTTACTAGGGAGTATTCCTACTTCAATTTGGATAGGCAAATTATTCTTTAACATTGATATCCGTGACCACGGAAGTGGCAATGCAGGCGCTACTAATGCATTTAGGGTAATGGGGGCTAAGGCTGGTTTTGCCGTATTTGCCATTGACATGTTTAAAGGGTTTGCTGCCGTTCGAATGCTCTACCTTACCCATTTTTATATCCCGGAGACCGGAAATTTTGTAAACTTTCAGTTAGCTTTAGGTCTGGTGGCTATGATTGGTCATATTTTCCCAATCTTTGCTCAGTTCCGCGGAGGAAAGGGTGTAGCCACCCTTTCGGGGGTTGTATTGGCACTCCATCCGTTAGCA
>CAZKPD010000111.1:0-8090 GCA_964554585.1 uncultured Rikenellaceae bacterium | reverse complement strand
AAGAAAAGTAATTGCAATAGGTTTGCATCATTAAGCAATTCGATTACTAATCTTACAACCTTACTATTATGAAAAACAAACTTTTTGCAAGAACGCTTTTACTTTTGTCTTTGTTTGCTCTAATCCTTCAAGGATGTAAAAAGGATGATCCTGAAAAGCCCACCCTATCCCTTGACCCCTCGTTGACAGAGGTTCATTTCCCTGCGCTAAACACAACTCCATATGAATTTGAGGTGAAGACAAACCAAGAATCGTGGAACTATAGCATTACCGGAGAGTGGTTTACCGTAGAAAGGAGTACAGACACCAATGGTTTTATCCTATCTGCTCCTGACAACAACAATCCTGATGCTGTAGAACCTGCTACCTTAACCATAACTGCAGGCAATGCAGATCCCATTACCATTACGGTTACACAAGATGGTAATACACCGTCCTTAACTGTAACCCCCGATATCAGCAAAATCAGCTTTACAGCAGGGGCTGTACAAACCTATGAGTTTACCGTAACTACCAATCAAGAGGAATGGGCGGTTGATGCCGATGAGGAGTGGATTACAATTGTAAGAAAAACAGATAATACAGGTTTCTTCGTAAATGCAATACTTAACACAGAGTTCACCGCTCGTAATGCCTCTATTACAATTACTGCGGGTGTGGCCGAAAGCATAACCATTAATGCCGAACAGCTGGGTCTTGAAATTTATGCAATGGGACATGAGTATATAGCAGCATCCACAACGGCTGGTGCAGATGTAGTGTACTGGAAAAATGGCGAAAAACACACCCTACTTTCCGGAGGCAGCTTTGCCCCAAACAAAATGTTTATCCAAGGCGATGATATTTATGCTGTTGGTCGTTGGGCAGGAGCCGGAGCCAGCCAGGCTATTCTGATAAAAAACAATACCTATATTGACATCACCAATAAAATTGGCTCAACAGAAAATAGTTCTGCAACCGGAATTTGGGTGGATGGCAATGACGTTTACGTAGCTTATTACCATGGCCCTATCTATTGGAAACCCGAAGATCAAACAAAAACAACCATGGCGTTACTCCTGAAAAATAACGAAACCACGGAACTCTCCAATCACTTAGGTTTTGCTATGACTAGCTCCATGTGGAAAGAAGGGAAAGATTTATACATACTTGGGAACATGGACGGTGCCCATGGGTATTGGAAAAATGGGGTTAGAACAAACATTAGTGGTGTATTTGAAACTGGCGATAGCTGGGGCGGAGTAACCGGCATAATGCATGCGAATGGCAAGTTGTTCATTTCGGGTTACTCCACAAACATGTCAACCTATCAATATGAAGGCTTTTGGTGGGTTGATGGAACAGCCCATCGATTCAACGTTGTTGATGGGGACGATATGATTTTCGGTTTAGATGTGGATCATCAAGACAATGTATACTTGTCGGGTTCCACCGGAGGTGCAGGTTGGACGCGACAAGCCATGTATGTGAAAAACGGAGAGAAAATTGTTCTTATTCCTGAAGGGAACATGAATTCAGTTGCTAGTGCAGTCAAAGTATGGGGCAATGACATTTATACTATAACCAGCTCGTTTGCCGCTCCCGGCCAGAGCAGTTCGTATATTGGACGAGTATATAAAAATACCGAACTATTGTATGAATTTGTTGGACAGGCCGGTACACAAGGAATTTGGATGGACGATCTAGTTTTAAGATAAGAAAGGTTAGGTTAGGTTAGGTTTCATGGAAGGCTCTTCTGCAATGAGGAGCCTTCTTTTTTTTTTCTTTAGCTAAAAGGCCAAGTTTTGCACACAAGCGATTTATTACTTTTCTGCTATCTTTGAACTTTCTTTAAAGAATATTGAGCAGAACCAAATTGTTATACCCTTTTGAGTAACGTGGCCCATGAAATTCACCATCGCAAAGTCTGATTCGAATAGCAACGCCCGAACCGGTACCATTACAACCGACCATGGGGAGATTCCCACACCCATTTTTATGCCTGTGGGTACTGTGGGTAGTGTGAAAGGGGTTAACCACAGAGAGTTGGAAAACGATGTGGACGCTAAAATTATTCTGGGCAACACCTACCATCTTTACCTTCGTCCCGGCACAGAAATTATTAAGGAAGCAGGAGGTTTGCATAAGTTTATCTCGTGGGATAGACCTATGCTTACCGATAGCGGAGGATTTCAGGTATTCTCGCTGGCTGCAAACCGAAAGCTTAAGCCCGAGGGGGCCTACTTCCGTTCGCACATCGACGGATCAAAGCACTTCTTTTCACCCGAAATTGTTATGGACATCCAAAGGGAAATTGGTGCAGATATAATCATGGCTTTTGATGAGTGCCCTCCGGGAGATGCCAGCTTTGAGTACGCCCAAAAATCGTTACGCCTCACCCAGGACTGGTTAGGGAGATGCATAGCTCGGTTTGACGAAACCGACCCTCTCTATGGACATAGCCAAACCCTTTTTCCTATTGTGCAGGGTTGTGTATATCCCGAGCTTAGAAAAATGGCCGCAGAGCATATTGCACAGACCAACCGCGAGGGATACGCCATTGGCGGACTCTCAGTGGGCGAACCCACTGAGGTAATGTATGAAATGATTGAGGTGGTTAACGCCGTTCTCCCTAAAAATAAACCTAGATATCTCATGGGTGTAGGAACTCCGGACAATATTCTTGAAGCCATTGATCGAGGGGTGGATATGTTTGACTGTGTGATGCCTACCCGCAACGGCCGTAACGGCATGCTGTTTACTTCCGAAGGGATTATTAATATTCGCAATAAAAAATGGGATCGAGATTTTTCACTCATCGACCCTATGGGCCCAACTTTTGTTGATAATCGCTTTAGCAAAGCATACCTTCGTCATCTTTTTATTTCGAACGAAATGCTGGGGCCACAGCTGGCAAGCATCCATAATTTGGGCTTTTACCTATGGCTTGTGGAACAGGCAAGAGAACGAATTATCGATGGTACCTTTAAACCCTGGAAGGAACAAATGGTCAAGAAGCTGATTAATCGCCTATGAGTAAGCTGAAGCTAAAAATACTAGATGTTTACATTATCCGTAAATTCATTGGCACCTACTTCTATGCCATTCTGCTTATTGTGGGCATTGCCGTAGTTTTTGATGTGGCGGAAAAGATGGACGATTTCGTAGGCAAATCTGCTCCACTAAAAGCCATCGTTTTTGACTACTACATGAACTTTATCCCCTATTTTGCCAACCTGTTCAGCTCGCTTTTCACTTTTATTGCCGTTATCTTTTTTACATCCAAAATGGCCTATAACACCGAGATTATTGCCATCCTGAGCAGCGGTGTCAGCTTTAGGCGAATGATGTTTCCCTATTTTATTTCGGCAGCCATCATTGCCATATTCTCATTTGTGCTTAGCAGCTTTGTAATTCCTCCGGCCAATAGGGTGCGCATTGAGTTTGAGAATGCCTACGTTAAACGTCCGTTGGTAAATACCGATCGTAACATCCACCGACAGGTACGCCCGGGTATTTTTGTTTATATGCAGTCCTTCAATACCTATGATAATACGGGATATAAGTTTACCATGGAGCATATTGTTGATGGTCAACTGGTCTCAAAGCTAATCAGTGATTATGTACGGTGGAATCCTGAAACGGAAAAGTGGACGGTGAATAACTACCATATTCGGAATTATACTGCCAATGGTGAAGAGGTGATTATCGGAACAAAGATTGACACCACGATTTACCTCCATCCCACCGATTTTGCCCGAAGGCTCAACATTGTTGAAACCATGAATATGTTTGAGCTCAATGAGTTTATTGAGCAACAGAAACTGCAAGGAGCAGGAAATACGGGTTTCTACCTGATTGAGAAGTACAGTAGGTTTGCCTACCCATTCTCTACCTTTATACTAACGCTTATTGGCGTTTCCCTCTCGTCTCGAAAGGCACGTGGAGGTATTGGTTTGCACATTGGCCTTGGCTTAGCCCTTAGCTTTAGCTATATCCTATTTATGCGATTTTCTACCATGATTGCAGTGGGTGGTGGATATTCGCCCCTCCTGGCCGTGTGGTTGCCCAATGTTGTCTATTCCATTATTGCCATAGCCCTTTACCGGTTGGCACCCAAATAGCTATAGGTTTCCTTTCAACTTCTGTTCTAATAGTGGCGTATATATTGGTCCCTGAGGGGTAAGCGTACTTTTATAAAGGGCTACCCTGTCAACTCTTATCCGTTCAATGGGTATTGTCCCAAATCCATTTATTTCGGCTTGTAAACGGTTTATATTACGGATACCCTTAATCCTACCCAACGTAATGTGTGGATTAAAGCTACGGTTGTCGGGAATAAAACCAATGGGTGCAACCACTTCATTAATCACGCTGTATAAAAAGTTCAACTGTGGCGAACTCTCCAATCCTACCCATAGAACAGTTGGACTAAATTTAGGTCCAAAAGTTCCCATTCCTTTTAGCGTAATCTCCAAAGGAGCAAAAGGTGAAACAGATTGTTGAAGCGCTCTCCTAATTTCCTCTACCTGATTCGATTGGGTCTCTCCCAAAAAGAAAAGCGTCAAATGAAGTTTTTCAAAATTAACCCAACGAATTTCCTCATCCTGCAATCGCTCTCTTATTCCATTAAGCATTTGCACTGTACTTTGGGATAACGGAATATCTATGGCAATAAAAGTTCGCATCTGATGAAAAATTTAGCTGTAAAAATCAACAATATAAGGACGAACAACAAAGAGACCCCAATGGTCTTATCTGGTCAAATGTAAGAAAGCTTGGCATGGTATCCAGATTTACCCTAAATTTGAATACGCTAAATTACTCATAACCCTCAACCTATTGGATATGAAAACACTTAAAAAAGTACTAGTTACCCTAGCCATGCTGCTTATTGTACTCATTTTGGTCGGTGCTTTTATTATCAACCGTATTTCGCATAAAGCCCTACCCAACTACAATGAGAAAATAGAACTTGTCGGACTAATCGACGAGGTTACGGTATACAGAGACACTCATGCCGTTCCACATATCTACGCAAAGAATGAGCATGACCTCTACCTAACAGTAGGCTATCTGATGGCTCAGGACAGGCTGTGGCAGATGGACCTGTTAAGAAGAATTACCCAGGGGCGACTTTCCGAAATCTTTGGTAAAGATATGGTCGGAACCGACCATTTGCTCAGGGCGTTGCGAATACCCGAAAAATCGGCTATGGTACTCCCTCTTACCGATGCCAATATTGTAAATGCCCTAGAGGCATTTGCAACCGGAGTAAACCTATTCATCCAAGCAAATCCTAAAAAGTTACCACCCGAGTTTACCCTCCTTGGATATCAACCCGAGCTATGGGAACCGATCCATTCCATAAATCTTATTGGCTACATGGCTTGGGATTTGTCGAACTCATGGGAAACAGAGGTGCTTTTACATAAGCTTGCTCCACTTTTGGATGAGCAAAAGTTTAAGGAGCTACTACCCGATCTGCATCAGCATAAAACCTATGTTCACCCGGCGAACACTGCAACAGAATCTCAAGAGCAGTTTGCCTTGCTTGACGGGAATATCCGTCTGAAAGAGCTGAATATGGAGATTTTTAACGGTAGTAATAACTGGGCCGTATCGGCCCAAAAGAGCAAAACCGGAAAACCCATCCTTGCCAACGATATGCACCTTGGCCTAAATGCACCCGGTATTTGGTACCAAATGCACCAGGTGGTTGAGGGGAAGCTTAATGTAACCGGTGTTGTACTGCCGGGACAACCGCTTGTTATTGTTGGTCACAACGAGCGTGTGGCATGGGGAATGACCAATGTATCTGTAGATGAAGGTGATTTCTACCTTGAAGCGATTAATCCTGAGGATCCATCCCAATACCGATATAAAGATGAATGGCTCCCCATAGAGATCCGTCAAGAAAAAATTGCCATTAAGGGAGGCGACACCATCACCAAAGAGATTAGGCTAACCCACCGTGGCCCAATTATTTCAGATTTCAAAAAGGTTAAAGATGAGGCCATCTCCATGCAATGGACCGGCAACCTGTATAGCAATGAGCTGCGTACTGTTTATCTGCTCAATAGGGCTGCCAATTGGGAAGATTTTCGCAATGCGCTAACCACCATGACCGCGGTGAGCCAAAACGTAATTTATGCCGATGTGGACGGCAATATCGGTCTTCAAACCGCCTGTGGTGCACCCTTACGAAAGAACGGTAATGGCATTTCCATTTATCCCGGCGAAACCGATGAGTACGATTGGGAGGGATTACTCCCCTTTGAGGAGCTTCCCTACACCTACAATCCTCCTCAAGGGCATATCTCATCGGCCAATAACAGAACCACAGGCAGCGAGTATCCACACTATATTGGGTACTGGTACTCCATGTCGAATCGTGCCGATCGCATCATTGAGCTGCTCAACGCAAAAGATCTTTTGGATATTGACGATTTTAAGGAGATGCTTGCCGATTGGAAATCGAAGCATGTGGAACGATACCTGCCCAAGCTGATTGATGTACTGTCCAACGTAAACAATCGATCTGCTAACCAACAAAAAGCTCTTGAGGGCTTGCAGGAGTGGGATATGGTGCTGGATAGGGAAAGCGTGGCAGCCACTGTGTTTGAAACTTTTTACCTCCATTTTATCAAAAATATCGCCATGGATGAAATGGGAACTGAGCTGTATAATGAATTCCTGGGTACTAAGCTCGACAAAGAGCTGTTCGATATGGTTTGGCGCAATCCACAATCCGCTTGGATAGATAATATTGACACACCAGACCAAGAAACTTTTGAGGATATTGTTATGCTTAGCTTTAACGATGCTGTGGAATGGTTACAACAGGAGTTGGGCAATAACATCGAAAAATGGGAATGGGGCAAAATTCACCGATTAACACTTGCACATCCCATGGGTTCTGTAAAGTTGTTGGATAAGATTTTCAATCTTAATCGAGGCCCATTTGCAGTGGGCGGTAGCTTCCATACGGTTTGCCCCTACTCCTACAGCTTTAAAAAGCCCTTTGATGCCGACCATGGTGCCTCACAAAGGCACATATACAATCTTGGAAACTGGGATAACTCATGGGTAATTATTCCCACCGGAACCTCCGGCATACCTTCCAGTAAGTACTATTGCGACCAGAGCGAAATGTATGTGAGCAACGATTATAAGAATGACCTCTATTCCAAACAATCTATTGCCACAAACGCAACCTATGTAGCTCGCTACTTACCAAAATAAGAGGCATAAGAGATTAGAATACATCTGTCTAACAGAAAATGCTTCTCCCCTTCGGTTCACATGGGGAGGAGCATTTTTAATTGTACCAAAAATTGGGTAAATTTGCTAAGAACAATAAAATAAAAGATGACAACCATGAGTACTCCTAAGAAATTTGCTGTAATCCTTGCAGGATGTGGTTCGCGCGATGGAGCCGAGATTCATGAAGCCACAATGACCCTATACGCCATCAAGCAACAGGGTGCCGACTACCAAATTTATGCTCCCAATATCAATCAGCATCATGTGATTAACCACCTTACGGGTGAAGAGATGAATG
The DNA here is from genome assembly GCA_964554585.1 of uncultured Rikenellaceae bacterium. Lineage (GTDB taxonomy): Bacteria > Bacteroidota > Bacteroidia > Bacteroidales > Tenuifilaceae > Perlabentimonas. Next base: position 547 of record CAZKPD010000111.1, on the reverse strand, counting down.
AAACCCGAAACATACTGATTGAATCGGCGCGTATTGCCCGTGGAAATGCCAAGCCTTTATCGGAATTGGATATGAATAAGTATGATGCACTGATACTACCCGGCGGATTTGGCGTAGCCAAAAATTTATGCACTTTTGCTTTCGACGGCCCAAACTGCACAGTGAACAAAGAGGTTGAAAAAGCCATTTTAGATGCCTACAAAGCACATAAACCCATTGGGGCGCTATGTATTGCGCCCGTTATTTTGGCTAAGCTGATTAAGGATGCCAAGCTAACCATTGGTATCGACCAAGGCACTACCAAGGCGGTAATTGAGATGGGTGCTATTCACAGCCCCACATCCCATGGCGAAGTAGCTGTGGATGCGAAAAATCTTTTATTTACCACCCCCTGCTATATGCTCGATGCCAGCATAGTGGATATTGCCAATGGGGCCATAGCCGTGGTTAAAGAGATGATGAAATTTGTATAGCCCTATCAGTTAGCAAAAATGAAGATACTAATAAAAAAAGGGTGGTTGAGATGACCACCCTTTGCTTTTGCAAG
>CAZKPD010000110.1:0-8208 GCA_964554585.1 uncultured Rikenellaceae bacterium | reverse complement strand
TCTCGGTGGGTACAATCTGCTCCCTGCTAAACCGCGATAGCGGATGGTACAGGGTATAGTTCATCCCCAGCTTACTGTAAAAGTGGTTGTACAAATAGTCTGAGGGTTGCTCATTTAGCAGATTGGGCAAAGCCCAATGCAGCATAATAAACCCCAAATCGCTATAGCGATATTCTCCTTTGGCTCTCAGTGGACTTGAGGTTATCCAGCTAAAAATGGTATCCCTTACCCATTGGGCAGAGTAGAGCCCCTGAGCCACCTGATTGGGAAAATCGTCAGACGGAGTGGGCTGGTAGAACTGCGGTGAGGGTTGGGTATACAACCCCATATACTTTTTGGTTGAAATAAAATAGGGGTAGAAATCGGAAAATTTATCGTCAAAAACAGGCTTGTTGGGCCAAAGGGATTCTATGGTTCGCTGATAAAAGGGAATCCAGGCCGACAGTCCCGACTGGTGCAACAGGATATCGTCAATGCGCAAATGCGCATAAGCTGAAGTATCAGCAATTTGGAGGTATTCGCCCAGCTCCGCTTCAAGGTTCAGCTTTCCCTGTGCGTTCAAATCCATGAGCACCGGCATGGTGGCAGCAATCTTTGTGATAGAGGCCACATCGTAAATGGAAGAGTGTTCAACCGGAAATTTATCCGCCTCATAGGTATGATTGCCGAATGATTTGTTGTAGATTACCGTTCCGCTTTTTGCTACCAGCACTTGCATTCCGGGCGTGGCATAGTTATCAATAGCCCTTCGGGCTACAGAATCAACCTTTAAAAAATCGTTGGACTTAAACCCAAACTTCTCGGGTTGCGAATAGTCCAACCTAATCTTCTCACCCGCATCCAGTCCGCTGCCAACCCTATACCCTCCTGTGGAAACCGGTAAACGTCCCGAAACGGAAACGCCCCCAAAAATTAGCTGAGCCGTAAGGCTTTGAGCCCTGGGAGAGTTTTCGTATGCTATCACAAGCACTTGGTTTGCTGAGGTTTTAAGATTACCCAAAGCGTAGGGAGAACCGAACAAAGCCAATACTGTGCGCTGGTTTGCGCTAACCCGCTCAATGAGCTGGGCAATTTTTTGCGAAACATTATAGTTTCGTGCCGGGTTGGTAATGAGGCTATGATAACCAAAAATCACAAGGTTAAAGTAGCTAAGTGCTTGCTGAATATCCTGAAGATCCTTTTCTGTGGGAGCAGCCCCAATGGGAAAATGGGTTAGCTGCGAATAGAGCATCAGCTGCTCTTTAAAATCAGCACCTTGCCCCTTTCCTATCTCCACATAGGCAATACGAAGCGTATCGAGGTTGCGCAACGGGAGCAGCTCACCCTCATTGCGAAGCACAGTAATAGCCTGCTCTACCATTTGTCTGGCTAAAAACTCCGATTCCGGTCTGTTCAAATCCTTAACCAACCCTTCAATCCTCACGGGTGTGTACCGATGTAAGCCTACCCTATATTTAGCCTCAATCACTTTTCTGCATTTGGCCTCAATCTCCTCAACGGGATACCTGCCCTTTTTAACCATACGCTCAATATGCTTAATGGACTCAACTACCGATGAGGTGAAAAGCAGAATATCATTCCCGGCCTCCAAAGCCTGCATATTCACATCCACATGCTTGCGCCCTTGTGCTACCCCTTTCATGTTGAGCGCATCGGTAATAACCAAACCGTTAAAGTTCAACTCCTCTTTAAGCAGCTGCGTAACCGTGGCAGCCGACAAAGTAGAGGGAACTCCCTTTTGGGGTTCCAGCGACGGAACCTCCAAATGCGAAACCATTACCCCTGCCACACCATTCTGTATTAATCTTCGGAATGGGTATAGCTCAAGGGTGTCTATGCGTTGACGAGAATGGTTTAGCAATGGAAGGCTGTAGTGCGAATCGGTATCGGTATCGCCATGGCCCGGAAAATGCTTGGCGCAAGCCAACACTCCGTTGTCCTGTAATCCTAGCATATAGGCCAATCCCTTTTGGGTAACCCATTCTTTATCCTCCCCAAAGGCACGTGCATTAATCACCGGATTTTGCGGATTATTGTTCACATCCACCACGGGCGAAAAGCTCATATGCACACCCAATCGCCTTAGCTGACGAGCTATATCGGAACCCATATGGTAGATCAAGCGGTTATCGTCAATGGCGCCCAGCAACATTTGGCGGGGATATGAAAAAGTGCTATCCAGCCGCATGCCCAATCCCCACTCGGCATCCATGGAGATTAGCAGTGGAACATTAGCCAAGCTTTGGTAGTAGTTGGTGTGATTTGCCTGCCTTACGGGGCCACCCTGAAAGAAGCATAATCCCCCAATGCCCTCCTCTTTCACCAGCTTGGTAATTTCATCAATGTGCGCCTCATTGCCATTGGAGTAGGCTGCCACCATAAACAGCTGTGCAATCTTATCGCGCAGTGTAAGCGAGGACATTACGGAGTCGACCCACCCCTTAGCCTCTTGCTGAGCCAAATCCTCAAGCGCAATCCGATCCACAACCGGATTAGGAAGTAAAAAAGTTGACAAAAGGGGGACAATAAAAAGGGATCTCAATGAGAGTTTTCTGAACATGAGAATATAAATTTATCAGCCAATAACATTAAAAGGAAAAACCGTAACAAAAATAGCATTCCCCAGGGATTTTTCAGGTATAATGTTTTTTAATTAAAGGCAAGCGTAGGGTTTTATACCAATAGCCTCTACCCTCAATTTACAACTTTTACCCGGCATAGCTGTTATTAAGGTACAAAAAACAAAATAGTTATGGCACAACGAAAAGTAGAACGCATAATAGCACCTCCCGGACATCACTGGGTGGGTGATGGTTTTAGGGTAAACAACTTTATTCCCGGCGTTCCGGGATTAAGCATGGAGCGAATGAATCCTTTTATTTTATTGGACTACAACACCCCTCACGAATTTCCGCCCAGCGATAAGCCCAAGGGAGTGGGCGTACATCCACACCGTGGTTTTGAAACGGTTACTTTTGCCTATAAGGGTAAAGTTCAGCATCACGACAGTACCGGTGGCGGAGGTATTATTGGCGAAGGCGATGTGCAATGGATGACCGCCGCAGGCGGAATTTTGCATAAGGAGTATCACGAAACAGAATGGAGTAAGAAGGGAGGAATCTTCCATATGGTTCAGCTTTGGGTTAATCTACCCGCTAAGCATAAAATGGATAAACCCGGCTATCAGCCCATTGTTAATTCATCCATGAGCCGTTATAAAATTGGGGATAATAGCAGTGAAATTGAGATTGTTGCCGGAGAGTATAAGGGTACCAAAAGCGACACCCACACCTTTTCACCCATGCACGTGTTTAATGCCAAGCTGAAACAGGGCGTAGAAACCGATTTCACTTTTCCAAAAGAGTACACTACTGCCCTACTGGTTGTGGAGGGTGATATTGAGGTAAACGGAACCCATAAAGTTCCTACCAATCACTTTGTACTTTTAGCAAATGATGAGGAATCTTTTACCATTAAAGCAGAGCATGATGCTGTGGTTTTGGTGCTAAGCGGCGGGCCGATAGATGAGCCCATTGCGGCCTACGGCCCCTTTGTAATGAACACGCAAAAAGAGCTAATACAGGCTTTTGACGACTATCAGCAGGGTAAGTTTGGCTTTTTAGCGGATTGATTGTAGATCACAAATCCAGAAGAGTTGCCCTATTAAAAACTTTTTATATATTTGGATTACGTTCTTGCAGTTCTAAATTAGGCAATACGTAGATATACCAACAGAAATGTAGGAGACCAAACTCCTTTCAAATAAGGGGCGAAACCGAAAAGCCTTATGAGTAGGACACCTAAAACATATTACTATGGGAAGAACAACCTCTTTTATCGTTATGATTTTAGTAATCATTGGACTTTGGAAAATTTTCACTAAAGCAGGGAAACCCGGTTAGGCAGCTATCATTCCAATTTACAACCTGTACATCCTTATACAGGTGATTAATAAACCCTGGTGGTGGTTACTACTTTTTTTAATCCCCGGTGTAAACTTTGTTTTTGTGATTTGGACTTTCAACCGTCTATCCTTGAGTTTTGGTCAAGGGGTTGGATTTACCATCGGTTTACTTATTTTACCCTTTATTTTTGTTCCTGTTCTAGGATTTGGTTCATTCAAATACAAAAAGCTTGCAAGCTAAATAACCTCTACACTATTCAGATATGGGGCATACCGGGCAGTTCGATATGCCTTTTTTTGTGCTGTATAGAATAAATATTTATTTGATTGATGAATTGAAAAAAAAATTATAGATTTAACCTCATGTTGGGCAGTGATACTTTATAGAATCACTTTATTACCATCTAACTAAACTTTTGGTTATTACCGTCTACAATACAAAATCTCAAATTATTACCCCAATTATTAATTAAAAAATAGTGCTATGGAAACAAAAGTTCAATTACCAAACTCAACGGCCGTATTGGTCTTAGGAATCTGCTCCTTAGTTTTTGGCTGTTTTATAGTCGGTTTAATTTTAGGTATTATAGGGCTGGTTCTTGCCGGTAAAGACATGAAACTGTATAAAGCCAATCCTGATATATATGACGGGTATGGAGCTCTTAATGCCGGTAGAATAATGTCTATTATTGGAATAATTCTTGGCGGAATAGCTTTTCTATATTACCTTATTGTGGTAGTTTTTTTGGGGGTAATGTTGCCTTGGGCAGAATTATTGGACATGTAAGCCAAACCGATGTTTTCAGCAATTGTAGAGTGGCTTGAAAACCATATGTTCCCTTGCCATTACAAGCAGTTTTTAGGAATAAACTGCCCCATGTGTGGTTTTCAAAGGGCACTCATAGAGCTTTTAAAGGGCAACCTTTGGGAGAGTATTGTAATATTTCCTGCCTTAATACCTCTTATCATCACACTATTTTTGGGTGTAATCTTTTTCATTTTTAAGGCCAAACGGCTTAAAAAAGTTGTTCTAACCTTTTTAATAGTTGATCTGGCAATAATGGTGCTCACAAGCCTTTACAACAACTTATACCCTCGGTTTTAAGTTGATTATCAACTGTTTAAACTGACTCCAGTAAACCAAACCCAACTTTTGAGACTAATCCTCCACCACACAATCCTTTTTTCCATTTCTTTATAAATAGGTTGCCATCCACGAGGATAATACCAAACAACTGCAAGCGATTGGACTAAATTAAGTACTTCGCTTTTGATGATGAAATTGAAGTACGAGAGGAATAGAAGAGTATTAATACATTGGATTGTTTTCGTAAATTTGTCAATAGCAAAAGTTATCCCATTTAAAACGAGAGGTTGACTAAAAAACAGATTATACTGCTGTGTGCCACTTTAGCTATGCTGTGGCTGCCGTTAAGTGGGTTCACTTGGGCTGCCCCCTCTGTTGACAGCCTTAAAACCCTTGCCGTTTCGGCAAAGCATGATACCGTTGCCGTTAGGCTCTATACCCAAATTGCGGATGAATTCTTTGTGCAGAAGCAGAATGATTCAGCGTTGTACTACTATAATTTGGCATTAACCAGGGTAAAGCCGCAGTTTGAGCAAATTTATAATCCGGATATTTACTTTAAAATTTTTCGAGTCTTTCACAACATTGGTAACTATGCATCCTCCATTGAATATCTTTATAAAACATTAAGATATTATGATGATATCCAGAATGCTCCACATGATACCTCAGCTGTTCGTCTTAAGGTTGCCCAAATATATATTGCTATTGGAGTATCCCACTTCTCCATGAAAAATTTTCAGAAAGCGCTATACTATTTTGAATATGGGCAAAACCTGATTAATTCTATGAGTTTGAATTCAGATAATCCTGAATTGGCAAGGCTTCTGTTTATCTTTAATCTTAACCGAGGTTCTATAAACGTTGAACTAAATCAATTTGAAGAGGCTCGAAAATATTACAACGATGCCCTATTGCTTAATCAGCTAATTGGGATAGAAGAGTATAATGCAGTACTATACAACAATTTGGGAATAATCTATAAGGAAGAGGGAGAGTATGACAAAGCTCATGAATTATATATGAAAGCCTTGGAAATTCGAACTTTACTCAAGGATACATCCGGTATGGCACAGGTATATAATAATTTAGGAAATTTAGAGATGACTTTTAATAATTATACCAAAGCCATTGAATACCTCAATCTTAGTTTGGATTACAGCAAGAAATCGGGGAATAAAAAATCAGAAATACTATCTATTGATATTCTCTCGCAAACCTTTGAAAAGGCAGGAAATCATCAGAAAGCCCTTGCAACCTATAAACAGTTTAAACACCTTCATGACAGCATAATCAGCAAAGAGCAGCTGGAACAAACCACCCATCTCGAGCTACAGTATCAGTTTGAAAAGCAGCGAAAAGAGCTGGACATCATGAAGCAGGTAGAATTGGCAAAAAAAGAGAAAAAAGCGTTGGTTTACTTAATCATTGCTGTGTTTTTCCTCTTTTCTCTGGTAGTTTTCTTCCTAGTTAGCCGAAACCATCAAAATAGAATAGAACGAGAAAATGAGAAACTAGCTCTGGAGCAAAAAAACTTAAATCTTGAGAATTCTAATCTTAAGCTAACTAAAGAGAAGCTTGAGCTTGAGCTTGATTATAGAAATAAGGAGCTGGCAACGCATGTGATGTATCTTTTACAAAAAAATGAATACTTAACCTCAGTAACTCAACAACTTTTAGCCATTAAGGATAACTTATTGCCCAAAAACCAACCACTTATCCAATCTATCATCCAAAATTTAAAGTTAAATATCGATAATACTGTTTGGGAAGAGTTCGAGGTAAGATTTCAAAATGTACAACAAGATTTTTACGAAAAATTGCATGAAAAATTTCCCAACCTCACCCCTAATGAAATCAAACTTTGTGCTTTTCTAAGATTAAATATGACTACTAAAGAGATATCCTCCATTACTGCACAATCTCCAGAAAGTATTCATATGGCTCGTTCCAGATTGAGAAAAAAGATGGGCATAAGCCGTGATATCAACCTTATCTCGTTGTTACAAGAAATATAATCCTCCTTTTCCTCAAGCCCAAACAACACCTCCTAAATTATTGCAATAGGCTATAATTCAGACACCTACAAAACTTGTCATATTATTGTTAGGCGACTTTCCCACACTGTACACTTATTGTTATCCTATTTTATTGGTATTCCATCTTCAGCATACAATCTTTGTCTTAAGCAAAATTGATATGACAGAAGAAGCAATGCATACGGAAGATTATGAGCAAGATCTTTGGGAGCTATTTGAGAAATTGCAAAATGAGAGTAGTGCTCTCAGCAAAATCTTAACAAGTTTAAAAACGGATAAGCTTTGCGCAGAAGGATCGCAAGGACATCAAAGTAACATTAATAATAATCAAACATTGGAGGATATTGTATAGTCGGCCAATAAATTTCAGTGAACCCAATTGTTAAATAAAAACCATAAAAACATGAAAAACGTATTACTTACAATTTCACTTTTCGCTTCACTAACAGCTTTTGCGGTTACACCGCAACAAGGCGTGGTGAATACAATTGACAAAAAAGAGTTGATTACTCAGAAGCACTCATCCTTCACCAAAGAAAGTATTGGTACTGAAACCCTTTCAAAAAAGGTGAACATGCTAAGCCAAAGGAACAACATGGATAGCAAGAGCATTGCTACACCAGTGGTAAATGATCTGCCCATGAAGAAGGCTAATATTATTAAAGGGGAACTGTATCACAGACTGGATAGCCTTGTGGCTCTTGATCCAAACGGGAATAACTACACAAAAGAAGAGGCAAAATACACCAATGTGTACCTGGATGACCAATTTATCCAATACACATGGAATGAAGGTAGTCAGCATTGGGACCCTTTTATGATTGAAAGTTACACTTGGGATGAGGATGAGTGGCTTTTGGCTGTAGAAATGATTTATGTAGAGTGGGATTTTGGCCAAAGGCTTGAGGTAACCTACGATAAGGAAAGAGAACTTGTACTTACTGAAACCAGCTCATATTGGGATTCCCAAAATGGTTGGCAGCTATATGAACATCTGGCAAGAGAATTTGACAGTAATGATAATCCCATAGTACAAACTGCTTACCTATGGGAAAACGGAGAGTGGGTTAACAATGTGAAGCGCGAATCGGTTTACGACAATGAGCACAGGGAAATTGATGTAAAGGTTTGGTACTGGGAAGATAATGCATGGGTAGGCGATTTCAGGTCACAATATG
>CAZKPD010000109.1:4196-8280 GCA_964554585.1 uncultured Rikenellaceae bacterium | reverse complement strand
AACAAGATCACGAGTTACGCCTTTTACGCATTGAACAAAATGGTTAAGAGAAATTTTTTAGATTTTGGAAGTTTTTTTTATTACTAAAAGTTTATTGCGTTCTCTTTTAAGGCTAGATAAATACCTGTCTAAGCTCCCCATAACTGCATCCGTTGACAATTCTTTAATTACGTTATACTGTTGTTCAATTTTGCAAATTATTGTATTTATCTGGACAAGTGATTTGTTCAGCGCATCTACCTTGTCACGCCTGCCCTGGACTTCTTTGCAACAGAACTGTTTATGCGCCGCATCAATTCTGTTTTGAGCTTCCAAATACTGTTTGTTCTTTATTAACCGGACTATTTCAGCAATCATATCGATCATCTTCTCGTTTATTCTCCTTTAAGCCGATTTGAAGATGAAACAAGACGTTCAATCGTATTGTCAAAAGCTCGAATAAGTTCCTTCTTAACTTCATCGCTATGGCCTCCATGTTCCAACGCCGATGTCAGGTCACGCAAAATATTGCTAATATCCTGATGTAATCCTTTTTGTGTTTCTCTTCGCGCCCATTCCTTTTTGATAAAGGCCTCGGCTTCCGCTTGCAACAGTTCGCGATTTTCCCTCATGATTGCTAAGGTTGACTCGGTCTTTACTTCTATGCTAAAGATCTCTACAATATCTGATGCTAGATTAATTATTCTTGGCAGATTATCTGATGCCAGATCAATTAAAGCTGGAGCATTTTCTATTACTATACTTTTTAATGAACCTTGATTATTGCCATCTCTGCTTTCAACGGGGTAATATTCCCGTTTTGTATCCGGGTTTCTTCTGGATACAACTAGCGGTAGCATTTCTCTTTCTTCACCCATATTCTATAATCCCTCCAATTGTTGATCTATGGTATTTATCAAATTATTTGCTTTGTCGAGGATACTCTTTGCTTCTTCAATATCGAAACTATTATCAATTGTATCTTCGGGTTTAAAAGCATCCCGATAATCGTTAAAATACTCGCTTAGCTTTTCTAAATTATGCTCTTTTAATTCTTTCATATCCTGCAGCAGTGTTCCTAAAGAATTCCTTTCCCATATATCCACAGCCTCGTCAACTTTTTTAGCCAAGTCTTTCTGCCAGGTTAGCGAGTCATATAAATAGAAGGCGCCTTCCACAATAACTACAGCAGCAACTGCCAGACTCTTGGCAGATGTTGCGCCTATTTTCTTCAAAAATTGAGCCAGTGCATTGTGGGTATCACGAGAAAAGGTTTTACCAAATAGTTTACCCAGATTTTTCAAACCTTTTTTGGCAGCATTAGCAACACCAGCACCAGCACCGCCAGCACCGCCAAAACGCGCAAAATAATTAGTAAGCCCCTGTGTTGTCGCCCTGGTCATTGCATATTTGCTCATTTTCAATACTAGAGGATGGTAAATGTTTGTTCGCAGGGCAACCCTTCGTTCAAAATCCACTACCGCTGTATTTAACATAGAGTATACTTCCTCATCAACTCTGTTTAATTCATCTTCCAGATAATCAGATATTTGCTTAGCCTCCTGCCTGGCAGCAAATTGCATCGAATGGTTCTGAATATAACTTAAGCATTGATCTTTCTCGGTCCATTTGCCCATACTATAAATATCGGCCTGACATTTTTGTTTTACGGAGTTACTGGCATTATTCATCATCCTAGCCAGGATTTCGGATATTTGAGAAAAACTCTTCTCAATATAATCCTTAATTTTATCCTCTTGAGAAAGGAACGGCTGGATTTCTTCAGACAGGACCCGTTGCTCTTCCTGCGATGCTGTGGCCTTTAAAATCTTGCTATCCAGATATAAGGCATAATCACTTAACAAGTCAATTTGATAATGAGCCATAGCATTTAACAACAATTGTTCTCTATCCGGAGATTGTAATAATGCACTGACCAGTTCCCAAAGCTCGTTAGCCGCTGGTAATCGTACTTCATTTTGCGCTTCAGTAGGCACTAGAAAGGTTGGGAGTTCACGGTGTAGGCAATCTTCAGCATACTTCTTAATTTCCATTATCCTCTTATCAAAGCTCGATATTTTATCGGGTACGCGGTTTATTACCAGTAACACCGTAGTAAACTCGTCTACAAGCTCTCCGATATACTGCATAAAGAAGTGGTCATCCTCTTGAAAACCCACTCTATACATTACAACATATATAACAATATCACTGTTTGGTAAAAAGTCTTTTAGAATCTCGTCATGTTTTTCATTTATGGAACCATAGCCAGGGGTATCAAAAAGTCTCAGGTATTGGAGATTATGGGGAAATTTCTCGACAAGTAGTCGCAATCGTTGAAGTTCTTCATCCGGAAATTGAGCTAGATAGGCGAAGGTTTCATTATCAATAATCTCCAGGGTGGCATCCCGATTTACGGCATAAAACGGTGACTGGAATTGTTTCCAAGAATCCATTACCTCTACTACGGTACCAGTGGTCGGAGAGGCGCTGGTCGGAAGAATAGCCTGACCCAACAAACCGTTAATTAATGTTGATTTACCGCTTCCGGTTTCTCCAAGCATAACCACAAAGCTTTCCGGGTAATTTATTCTTTCCTGTAAAAATCGATAAAGAGCAATATGTTTTTCTAAACCCATTACCTGTATAAGGGACCATATAGTCGCCATATTTCTTTGTAACTGCTCTTTATTCATTAATGTATCTCCTCTTCAATGCTGTTGATGGTCTCCAAATCGTACTTTAAATCATTTATGTATGATTGGAAATCGGCTTTGCATTTTTCTATATGTTCTCTGTTTTCCTGTTTTTTTCTATCCAATTGCAGTTTTTCAAACTCTTTAAAGTTCATTAGTTCCTTTTCAACTTCATCCATAACCTGATTGGTTGTAGTCTCAATATGATCTTCTAAATCTTTTTTAAATGAGTAGATTAATGGCTCGATATCAGCCATAGTTAGGTTTTCTTTAATTGCAGTAATACCCTTCTTTGCCGTAGTTCCTAACCAATTCCCTAACGCCCCAATCCCTATTGCAACTGCTACACCCGCTATGCTACCAATTACTGTACCGACCGGTCCTCCAATAAATGTCCCAACAGCACCTCCTGCTTTTGCCCCAGCCCATAACCCGGCAATTCCACCCCCGATTGAAGCAGCAGGGGGAAGAAACTTTTCCAATTTGATGCTTTCCTTTTTGAAGAATTCTCGGGCAGACACATATTGCCCACTCATATCAGGAATACGTAATTCCTCCAGTTCATTTTGTAAATCGCATTGCATAGAAAAGGTTAATTCAGTTAATTCAAATATAGCTGATTCAAACGCAATATCCTGCTGTTCTATAAAAACACTATTTAACAAATAACCATCGGTTAAGCCACCACCAACAATTCTACGCATCTCCGCTCGTAAATACTGTTCCTGTTTTTTGCTGGTCTGATTGGCAAAATTAAGCAACTCCATCCTATAGTAAGATACCTTTTCTTCAATACCGGTAATAAGTTGTCGATTGTCCTCAATTTCAGCGGCAAGTATTTGTTCAGATATTTTGATCTCGTTTCGCAATTCTCCGTTACTTAGCTGCGCTTGTTTTAATAGTTCCAAGATCTTTAATTTAATGCTGTCTACACACTTCCTTAAAAAATTATCCAATTCCTGTTCGAGCAATTCCTTCCATCCCCGGCTTAGTGAATCAAGAATCTCCCGAACCCGTTCAATACCTGATTCTGAACAATCTTCATTATTACCAGATAAGCGTTCACCAAGAGCTTTAAAAATATTTACAATCATCACTTCAATATCTTTGCTAGTGTTATATTGATCCGCAATTTGCCGAAGTACATATAGATTATGTTCTTTTCCTTCATTAACTTCTGATTCACCTTCATCATTCCACTGATTTTGTATGAACCAGGCTCGAGTCAATTTTGGCCATGCCATGGTTAGAAATATTTTTTCATGGCGAGTTATAGGCGGGTTAGTTCGCAGTAAGAAAATGGCTGCGGTTAGTCTTTCTATGTAACTCATTGTTATTTCAACATTCTGGGGGGTCATGCTCCCCACCCCCGGCAAATCAACCAGAACCACCCCCCCAGCTAGTAGTTG
>CAZKPD010000109.1:3849-4186 GCA_964554585.1 uncultured Rikenellaceae bacterium | reverse complement strand
CCTTATATATAACAACATGAGACACTTGTTTTTCATTGCCTGGATTATTAGCATTGTTTACGTACTCATCAAGTATCTTATAGTCATAAGTTTGAAGTGGGTCGGTCTGATCTTTAAAAAAGATTATTATTTCACCGTCATTAAGACCAAACCTGATTTCCACCGGTATACAGGTTGTTTCATCTGCGTCAACAGGTAAAACAATGTCATCCATTAGAAGAGCATTGAGCAAGCTGCTCTTGCCGGTTCCCTGTATACCTAATACTGGAACCAGTAATTCCATACTATCCATATTCTCTAGTCTCTGAGCAAGTAGATCAGCAAAAGGTATCTGCCC
>CAZKPD010000109.1:0-3839 GCA_964554585.1 uncultured Rikenellaceae bacterium | reverse complement strand
CTGGCGTTGGTGCCGACACTTCCGGCCATCTGATCGGAGTTCAGCGGGGTCGGAGATTCCGAAATCAAAATCAGGATATGTATCGCAACAGAAAACTTCGTATCCATTCCTTAGCCTTCCTTCTCCGCAGCAAAAGGTATCTGCCCTTTTTCCGACAGGTACGGTATGTACTTATCAGCCAGGTGTAAAAAAGATGAGTTAATACAGAGTTCTTTTAATTGTTCGAGGTTGTAAGTCACTGCATTTTCAACTCCTTTCTAGTGCGTCCTATTTTTTTATAAAACGGTAACCCAAGCCACGTGATTTCCTTTTCCAGGGTTCTAATTCGATCACTTAATTCTGGCAGTTGCTTATTTATGGCCAATATTGCTTCCTGATTTGCCTGTAAAGTAGTTATTAACTGCGACTGCTTATCAAGCATTGATGTTATGCCATTCAGTAGCTCATCCATTCTTTTTTTACTTTCGTCAGTCATTTTTTCATATTTGTCATATATGTTTTCTAGTTCTGTTTTCATAATAGATGTAGCATTGCCTATTTCTTCTTTTAATTGAGTACCAAGCTGTTCAATGGTTTTATTGGTTTCTTCGTTGATGTTTTCTATAAGCTCATTTGTATTCTGTATCTGCAATAAATTTTGCTCTGCTACTTTTTCAAGAGATATTATTTTGCCTGTAACTTCCTTAACACCCATAGCCATCTGCTTCTTAACTGTTTTTATTTCATCTGAAACCGTTTCAGTGCCTTGGTAAATCACTGTGCTTACTCCTGTAACCATTTGGATTTCCAAAGCTTCCATAATGCCACGGGTTACTTCGTCAACTTCAACTATAACTGATTTGTGCTTATTCAAAATCCCACTCATCCTTTCAACACTATTACTTATTAGCACCTGTACTGCAAAAAGAACTCATATTTACCTTTTATCCAGTATTTAGAGATGAAAATCCCTGCATAATACTCGAACAGTATTGCAAATCGCTTGGCGATACTAAGTATGGCATCCGTTCAGTTAGTAGCCTAATATACTCTGTTTCTACAGCATAGTTAATATGTTTTTTGCTAGATAACTCAAACATAATTAGTGAATAAATTGGATTAGAATCATTAACCAGCATATGCCCCTTAGGATGTTTATCTAAATAAGACCTTAAATCAAAAACGCCCTTGACCCATTCCTCGATATTATCGGCTACTTTATACTCCGTAAACGATTGGCTTACCCAGTTTTTAATGCATCTTTCGAAAGCTGGAATCTCAACTATCCGGCTTTTTTGTAGCTGTTTCATCATTGATCCATACTGCATTACGTCCACGAGTAGATAGCAATTATAATGGTTAGAAATCATTTTCTTTAGCTTACTCATCATGGCCGAAGCACCTTGTTTTTCATCAACTATAATATATCGATGCTTTCCTATATTATAAGAGGTGATACCCTGGGAGTAGAGTTCCTGCAATTGTGCAGAATTCAAATCATAACCAGTAAAGCGATAGATAAAGCTTGTTAAAGAGTAGCTATCCCAACCCCAAACCAGGGAATGAGTTAGTTTAGTACCGGCCTTTCTATAGTTGCTTTGCTGACAGGCGGAAAATATTTCCCTAAATTGCCTTCTTAATACTACCTGACTTATGAGATACAAATTAAATACTTGTTCTGATATTTCCACTTGTGTACGTTTTCTTATTATTGATGGAGGTTCATAAACGTTTTTCTCTTCTCGCTTGTGGTGTTCCATTGGAATAAATTGCTCTTTAATTTTTTCTCTTATTTTATTTAATTGCTCAAGGTTATCTTGACGTTGTTGAATTTCGATTATCGTATTGTTTTTGATATTTTCTTCATCTTGCCTACGTTGCAATTCCAAATCAAGGACGGTCTGAATACGAGATACAGTGTTTTTCCAATTATCCAAGTAGTAGGTAGTTTTCCTATTCATAGTGTTGTAAAATTCTGTCAAGCGGTTTTGGGTTGCTTCAGCATCAATAACCAGGTACTCCTCGGTGTATTTCTCCCAACCCCAATCACCATTATCAAATACCGAACCAATAAATCGTTTGACCTTGTTCACTATCCCTTTTTCCTCTTGTCTAAGCGTACGTGTTTCGGTCTTTTTCGCTATGTTAAAAGTAGCCCCCGGTGTTTGCCTGCTGGGCAGATCACCACTAAAATAATCACGTGGATTCAGGTTGAATTCTAGGATGAGTTCTTTCATTTGAGTATTAAATTTATCAACCTGTTTAATTAACGAGCCTTCGCATTTTCGTACTCTTTCATGTAGTTTCATGAGGGTTTGATTAGCACCATCTATTTCAGTAGACCCTAATTGACTTATTTCCTTAGCAGTTTGATCAAATGTACTGCCTAATTTGTCCAACTCACCAACAATTTCGTTATTAGTCATTATAAGTGCATCATTCAATTTCGTTCTTTTTTCATACAATAGCGATAGCTTACTCTGCTGTTGTTCCCTCTCCAGATTAAACCGTTCGGCCTCCAGTTGGTTTTTTTCATAATCAATAATTGTATCAAGGTGTACTGCTATTTGCTTTAATCTGTTTATCCTTATAGAGGGGCTAAGATAGTCTATGGTGCGGTTAATAGTTTCAACGAGTATTGCAATTCGGGAATCGATATAAGTGGAGTTATCACCACTCATTCTGCTGTTTATCCCCTGTTTGGCTGAAATTTGGATTACCGGAGTTGACTTAACTAGATTTTTATCCACGGATGCAATAATTCTCTTAACCCGCTGTTTATGTTCATCTGCCACCTGTTCCTTAGTTTTCTCTATAACTCCGTTCTTCCCTATCTTAGGTTCAACCGAATCCAACATATTCTGTACTACCACCAACGGTTTGTTGTTCCTTTTTATTACTCCAATGACATCACCCGTTATTACATCTGCATTGGCCTTCAATGTACATAGATACAGGCAAATATCTACGGTTGGGAGTAGGACTTCCATCGTTAACTTTTCATGGTGTTCCATGTCTACTGCATCTAATCCTGGGCTATCTACTATCTGAACATCTTCTTGAAAAAGGAAACCCGGTGCGCGAACATCTATGTATTTAACATCTTTTTTGTTTCCAGAGTTATATTTTTCATCGGCCAATTGTGTAATTTTTTGCGGAAGATTATTATCTGAAACCTTTTGAATGCGGTTATTATTATAAAAAACAGTTGCTTGGCGTGAAGATGCCTTCGAACAGGTTACTATTATACCCGAGGTAGGACGAATACCATACGGTAGTATAATATCCCCCATTATGGCATTCAATAAGGTTGATTTGCCACTACTCGTTACCCCAATTAAACCAATACGTATATAGTTTTGCCGCCAAAATGCTAGCCGGTCATTAAACCACGTAATATCGCTAGCAAAATAGTGCTTGTTTTTTTCCGTATCACTTAGTATTCGGATAATCTCTTCAACAATTTCTTTTTCATTCATATCGTTGCTCGCTTTGCATTTTGATCTAATTACTTATGTGTTTCGTTTTCTAAACAGTAGCCCAACACATTATTGTCAATACAGACTTAAATAATTTAAACTATCTGTTATTTTTCATAGTAATTTGACATCTACTACCAATATTCCTTTTAAAATTTGGTATTTCTATTTAACCTCCCTGCTTATATACGCAAACAAGCGGAGCTGTAAAGGCTCCGCTATTACTCCTTTTTTTTGGGACAACATATTAATACCATATGGAGAGGGCATCGGCTCCGTATATTATCCCTTTTCCCTCACTATCCTCCTACACTGCCCCTAACGCTTTAAATACCGCATCAATCGGGTCAGAATAGAAAATCGGTTGTACTTTGATTAGTA
>CAZKPD010000108.1:4748-8534 GCA_964554585.1 uncultured Rikenellaceae bacterium | reverse complement strand
ACCCAGGACCCCATCCTTAAAAGGGATGTGCTCTACCTGCTGAGCTACTGAATCATAAAAAAAAGGGTTTTGAATTCCCCTGATTTTCCCTTTGCAAGTATAAAAATACGAATGCGGTGCAAAAATATGTTTTTTTATCGTTCGAAACAAGCAACAGCTAAGTTTTTTTAACTTTTTATACGCAATGCGGTCGTAATTTCTTGAAGAGAAGAATTAAGGAACTTTTAGTAATGGTTTTATCAAGTTTCTCTAAAGTTTAATCTTACCTTTACTACACCAGAAAACGCACTTTTTATCTTTAGACTAAGATTTAAAGAGCTCATTTTCAATGATCATACGATAGCCAAAAAATTACATGAAAAAAGTTGTAAGCCTAATTATCGCTATAATCCTTTCGTGGACTCTTTTTGCTCAACAGTCTCCTGCCGATAAGTTCTTTCAAAAACATTCAGGCGTAAATGGTTATACCTGTATCTATCTATCAGAGTCCATGTTTTCTCTCATCTCTTTGATGAAATCCGATGACCCTGAATTCAACCTGCTACTTAAAGGGTTGTCTGGAATGCGTTTGCTTATTCAAGAAACCAAAATCCCTACAGATAGTTTTTATAGCGAGCTTCGAAGCGAACTAATGAAATCTGATTATCAAGAACTACTCGCCATTTTTGAAGGTGTAGAGCAGGTGTCCATCTTTGCAAAAAATGACAAAGGGTCGATAAAAGAGTTCCTTATTTTCTCCAAGGGTTCTAATCAGATGATTCTTTCCATTCAGGGATCAGATATCAATATTCAGCAGTTGGCAAAAATCACTAAAATACTAAATATTAAGGAATTGGAGTTGTTAGATAGGCTTTTTTAAAAGCCTAAAAAACTAACCATTTTGCTCTTAACTAACCAATTTAAACCACATAATCATGGATACAGCCTTCTTCGAGAGCAGCACATACCTTTACATTGTGCTGCCATTGCTAATCTTTACTGCTCGAATTATAGATGTAACCCTTGGGACAATGCGTATTATTTTTGTATCCAAAGGTCAACGGATGATTGCTCCAATTCTTGGCTTCTTCGAAATCCTTATCTGGATTATGGCTATCAGTCAGATCATGAGTAACCTTAATAATTTTGTTTGCTATTTTGCCTATGCTGCAGGATTTGCAACAGGTAATTGGGTGGGAATGAGGCTCGAAGAGCACTTGGCCATGGGAAATCTGATTATCCGAATGATCGTAGCAAAAGATGTATCCCATTTGGTTAAAAACTTAAATGAGAAAGGCTATGGTACAACCACGGTTCACGGAGAAGGGAGCCAGGGGAATGTTCATCTGATCTACTGTATTGTAAAACGAAGCGATCTGCCCGAGGTTACTTCCATAATTGAACAATTTGACCCAAAAATCTTTTTCTCCATTGAGGATACCCGAAAGGTTAGCGCAGGAATTTTTCCGTCCCGATCACCTATTCGGAATATAAATCCATTGAAACGTTGGCGAACAGGAAAATAGCTGGCTGTTTTATACTTGGTGCTGCTCCCGCAACAAGTCCATTACCGTTTTAACCGGGTTGAATGTTTCCAAAGGAACTTCAACAAAAATCGTATTCCAGTTAGACATAGCTCCATTCCATAAACCGGGCAGCTCCTGAACCCTTATAGGCGTTCCATTATAGGATTTAGTAGAGATAAAACCGGTAGTTGGATCAGTATATCTCAATACATTGAATCGTTGACCATTATATCTGTTAACGGCGCAAACCAGATCCACCGGGTTAAAATGGGTTGAACGGTTAAATATTGATTTTTGCTTATCATCATTATGATTAACCTGAGATGACTCAACAATTTGTAAAGATACTGAGCCATCGTTATTTAGTGCCCAGAAAGGGCCCCCGCCGGGTTCTCCTTCGTTTTTAACCATCCCGCATACTCTGAGTGGTCTGTCGAGTTTTTCGAGCAAATAAGCTCTTAAAACATCGTTATCTTCAATGTTAAGGTGTGCAGGCGGAACTACAAACAGATGGTTAAGGGTAAAATCGAGGATTTCGCTAAGGATATCAATGGGCGTCTCCTGAGTTTGAATGATATCAATGTAGCTGAAAATTTTCTTTTGGCATTGAAGCAGATAGCCCAATAAGGCTTTTTTGTAAAGTGTAGTGGGATGTTTTATTCTGTCGGGCACTACATTGTCAATATTTTTAATAAAAATGATATCATGCTCCAGCTCATCTAGATTTTCGATGAGTGCACCATGACCGCCAGGTCTGAACAGCAGGTTACCATCGTTTTTCCTGAATAGCTTATTGTCTTCAGTAACAGCGACGGTATCCGTGCTCTTTTTTTGTTGAGAGAAGCTAATATTTAGCAATATATTGTGCTTGTTATTAAAAGATTGCGATACTTTACTTAAAGTAGTTTTAAATAAGTTCTCATAATCAGGCGATACAGTAAAGTGGATGTTTACGCTATTATTATCGCTTTTTACGTACTGTATACCCTCAGCGATCTGCTCTTCAAAAGCAGTTCTTTCACCATTGTCATACTTATGAAATTTAATCAATCCCTTAGGGAGAGAACCGTAGTTTAAACCGCTTGGTTCGAGTAGTGCATCAATAATCGGATCAAATTGTTTATGGTCAACTAAGGTGTCTATGTTATACCCCTGATTGGCAAGGATTCTCTTTAAGTCATCGAAGAATGGGAAGCGGTTTAAACTTTTTGTAAACTGTTCCATCGTGCTTTCACATCCTTTGGAAGTCCTGTACTCCATTAATTCCTTAAACATTCGGGTAGCAGCACCCGATGCCGGTACAAATTTTGAGAAGCTGCCGTGATACATAGAACTTTCTTCAACCAATTTTTCAATTTCAATAGGTGAAAGCCTTACTATTCCATCATTTACTGAGGCTGGCTTAATAAGTTTTAGATGGGGAAAGCCCTTTTCAAACCAGGTTAGCTGTTCTGATACCGATTCTGCAGAGATACCAATTTGCTGAAGGAAAGAAAGATCATTTTCTGATAGCATAGTAGTATGGTTTTGTGTTAGAGTAAAGTTAGCAAGAATTACCTAATAACATACAATGTAGCTTAGTGCCTAAGTATTTTTTGTTTTGAGCGACAGCATGGGTTGATAATACTCTTTTTATAATACAACAAAAGCCCCACACATTGTTCGTGCAGGGCTTTTGCTCAATATTGCAAGGCTAATTCAAAACCTATTTGTTATCAGTATCTTTTCTTACTATAGATACAGTAATATCGTCGGTTTCCTTATTGTGGTCAACGTTAATCGTATCGCCTACCTTGATATCACTCTTAATGATAACTTCGGCCATTTGGTCCTCGAGGTATTTTTGAATGGCCCGTTTGAGTGGGCGAGCACCATACTGGATATCATACCCTTTAGATGCCACAAAGTCCTTAGCAGTATCAGATAATTGGATTTGGTATCCCAAATCGTGCACTCTCTTGAAAAGTCCCTCTAGCTCAATATCAATAATTTTATGGATATCCTCTCGGGTAAGTGAGTTAAACATGATGATATCGTCAATGCGGTTGAGAAATTCCGGGGCAAAGGCCTTTTTAAGGGCTTTTTGGATTATACTCTTGGCATAGTCATCGGATGTGTCTTCATTACTCGGTGATTTAAAACCAACCCCTCTTCCAAAATCCTTCAGTTCTCTTGTGCCTATGTTAGAAGTCATAATCACAATGGTGTTTTTAAAGTCAACCCTTCTTCCAATACTATCGGTTAGCTGCCCCTCATCCAAGACTTGTAAGAGGATATGAAA
>CAZKPD010000108.1:0-4738 GCA_964554585.1 uncultured Rikenellaceae bacterium | reverse complement strand
GAAATACATCGGGGTGCGCCTTTTCAATCTCATCCAATAGTACAATGGAGTAGGGCCTACGTCTCACTTTTTCCGTTAGCTGTCCGCCTTCTTCATAGCCCACATACCCCGGAGGAGCCCCGATTAGCCGCGATACAGAAAATTTCTCCATATACTCACTCATATCAATGCGTATGAGGTTTTCGGTAGAGTCAAACAGATAGGTAGCTAATACTTTAGCCAACTGGGTTTTACCAACTCCTGTTGGGCCTAAAAATATAAAAGTTCCAATGGGCTTATTGGGGTCTTTGAGACCTGCACGGTTGCGTTGAATTGATTTAACAATCTTACCAATGGCCTCATCCTGTCCAATTACCTGTCCTTTTATTTCTTCTCCCATTTTCAGCAATCGGCTACCTTCGGCCTGTGCAATTCGCTGTACAGGAACTCCGGTCATCATGGCTACAACTTCTGCAATCTTTTCATCATCAACTATTTCACGATGCTTAACCAATTCGTTTTCCCAACGCTGCTGTTCCTTTTCCAGTTGCTCAAGGAACTGTTTTTCCCTATCCCTAAAACTGGCTGCAGATTCAAAATTCTGATTCTTGACTGCCTTTAGCTTCTCGGCTTTGGCTTCATCAATCTGCTTCTCCAGGGCTAAAATTCGTTCGGGTACCTTAATGTTAGAGATGTGAACTCGTGAACCTGCTTCATCTAAAGCATCAATTGCTTTGTCGGGTAAGTGACGATCAGAAACATATCGCATGGTAAGGCTCACGCAAGCTTCAACCGCTTCAGGCGTATAGGTTACGTTATGGTGCTCTTCATATCGATTCTTTATCTGATTAAGAATCTCAATAGTTTCTTCTCGTGAGGTAGGTTCTACCATTACCTTTTGGAAACGTCTCTCAAGGGCACCATCCTTTTCAATATGCTCTCGATACTCATCCAGTGTGGTGGCTCCTATGCATTGCAATTCGCCACGGGCTAGGGCAGGTTTAAGCATATTTGCTGCATCCAGCGAACCGGTTGCACCTCCGGCACCAACAATGGTGTGGATTTCATCAATGAAGAGGATTACATCGTTGGTTTTGGAGAGCTCATTGAGAATGGCTTTCATCCGTTCTTCAAATTGTCCTCTGTACTTTGTCCCGGCCACTATGGATGCTAGGTCGAGGGTTACTACCCGTTTGTTAAATAGGATACGGGAGACTTTTCGCTTTGCAATTCGTAAGGCCAACCCCTCGGCAATGGCCGATTTCCCAACTCCGGGATCTCCAATAAGGATTGGATTGTTCTTTTTCCTACGGCTAAGTATTTGGGAAATACGCTCAATTTCACGTTCACGTCCCACAATCGGATCGAGCCGATTCTCTTCAGCTGCTTTGGTTAAGTCAATGCCAAAGTTGTCGAGTACTGGCGTATCACTTGCGGGTTTCCCCGGTGTTTGTTGCGGTCCTCTTGGAGCTCCAAAAGGTCTATCGCCCTCTTCATCAGGGTAATCCGATTTCGCCTCGAAAGGAGTGGGTGCCAATTGCGATTTCACGGTCTGATAGTCTATACTCTTTTCGTTAAGATACTGTGTAGTGTAGCTATTCTCGTCTTTAAGGATTGCTAAAAGGAGATGAATGGTATCGATGGTATCACTTTTTAGCTCACGAGCAACGAGAGAGACCAGCTTGAGCACCCTTTCAGCATCCTTAATGAAAGGCATACTGTCAGGATCTGTTGTGGTAGGCTGTTCCAACTTATTTTTAACCTTCATTTCAATCGTTCGCTTCGTCTCATATAAGTCTACGCCTAATTTGAGCAACACATCAATGGCAATCCCTTCACCATCACGCAGAATACCAAGGAAAAGGTGGTCGGTTACGATGGCCGAATTCCCTAAGCGTATGGCTTCTTCTCGGCTGTAGCTCAAAACATCCCTCATCTTATCAGAAAATCTATGATCCATATAAAGCTTGTTAAATAATGGTTACTAAAGTAGTATAGAATAACAGAAATACCAACTGATTGTTGTCATTTTACAGTTAATTAACGTACCTGTAAGTACTTTTTAATAACATTTGAAATCATGTTTATAAATACTGACTTTTCGTATGAAATTGTGCTTAAGTTTGGTAAATTAGCAGGCTATTAAAAAAATGGTTTTTGAAAACCATTAACTGTTTTGTTTAAAGAATAATTTTTCATAGATGGAAGAAAACCAGAGAGTTAAGGCGGTTAATATTGAAGAGGAGATGAAAACAGCCTACATCGATTACTCGATGTCGGTGATTGTTTCAAGAGCGTTACCTGATGTTAGAGATGGCTTAAAGCCCGTACATCGTAGGGTGTTATATGGTATGTTAGGGATTGGACTACTTCCCGGAAAGCCCTTTAAAAAATCGGCACGTATTGTGGGAGAGGTGCTTGGTAAATACCATCCGCATGGGGATA
This sequence comes from uncultured Rikenellaceae bacterium, assembly GCA_964554585.1. Classification (GTDB taxonomy): domain Bacteria; phylum Bacteroidota; class Bacteroidia; order Bacteroidales; family Tenuifilaceae; genus Perlabentimonas. Next base: position 2,314 of record CAZKPD010000108.1, on the reverse strand, counting down.
TTTCAGTGTATGATGCTATGGTTAGGATGGCCCAAGTATGGTCGTTGCGTTACCCATTGGTTGAAGGACAGGGAAACTTCGGGTCCATTGATGGAGATAACCCCGCAGCCATGCGATATACCGAGGCCCGATTGATGAAAATAGCCGAGGATGTACTCTCGGATTTAGATAAAGACACTGTTGATCTTAAGCTGAATTTTGACGATTCCCTTGAGGAACCAACAGTTCTGCCCACCAGAATCCCCTTATTATTAGTAAATGGGACCTCAGGCATTGCCGTGGGAATGGCTACTAATATGCCTCCACATAATTTGTCCGAGGTGGTTAATGGTACTATAGCCTACATTGATAATCCTGAAATAGAGATAGATGAGCTCATCAAGTACATCCAAGGTCCCGATTTTCCGACTGGAGGAATTATTTATGGGGTTCAAGGGATTAAAGAGGCTTACAGAACAGGGCGCGGAAGAGTAGTTATTCGCTCCAAAACTGAGGTTGAGCAAACAGAATCGGGAAGAGCAAAGATTATCGTATCGGAAATTCCCTACATGGTGAATAAGGCCGACATGATCCGGAAGATTGCGGATCTTATCAACGAAAAGAAGATTGAGGGGATTAGTTATATTAACGATGAGTCCGATAGGAACGGTACACGAATAGTTATTATTCTTAAAAAAGAGGCTGTTGCTAATATTGTCCTAAACAATCTATTTAAGCAGACACAACTCCAATCCACATTCTCAACCAATAGCATTGCTTTGGTTGATGGGCGGCCACGTCTTTTAAATCTAAAAGATATTATCCATCAGTTCGTAAAGCATAGGCATCAAGTTATTTTGCGTAGGACCCGTTTTGAGCTTGATCAAGCGGAAAAGCGTGCACACATTTTGGAGGGGCTCCTTATTGCCATCGATAATATTGATGAGGTGATTGCCATCATTCGAGCAGCACAAACTCCCGATGATGCTCGTGATAAGCTGATGGAACGATTTGGTTTGTCCGAGGTTCAATCAAGGGCTATAATTGACATGCGTTTGAGAAGCCTTACAGGGCTTGAAAGGGAAAAGGTTAAGTCTGAGCATGCTGAATTGCTTAAGCTGATTGAATACCTTAAGAACGTTTTGGAGGATGAAACGTTGCAAAAGAAAATCATTAAGGATGAGCTTTTGGAGGTGAAGGATAAATATGGCGATAAACGGAGAACCGATATTGTACCGGATGAGGGAGAGTTCAATCCCGAAGATTTTTATGCAGATGAGGATGTGGTGATAACTATTTCGCATATGGGTTATATTAAACGGACCCTTTTAACGGAGTATCGCCAGCAATCAAGAGGAGGAGTAGGTACACGAGGTTCAAACGCTCGAGATGAGGATTTTATAGAGCACCTATTCATTGCCTCAATGCATAATACAATGCTACTTTTTACTGAAAACGGTAAGTGTTTTTGGCTTAAGGTTTATGAAATTCCTGAAGGAACGAAAGCCTCTAAAGGGAGGGCAATTCAGAATATTCTTAACATTGAACCCGATGATACCATTAAGGCTTACATCAATGTAAAAACGCTGGATGATCCAGAATATGTGAGGAATAATTTCATCATAATGTGTACAAAAGAGGGTATTGTTAAGAAGACGACCCTTGAGGCTTATAGCCGACCAAGACAGAATGGGGTAATTGCCATTACCATTAAAGAAGGGGACCAACTGCTTGAAGCAAATCTTACTGATGGTCAGTGTGATGTGATGTTAGCTGCACGGGATGGGAAAGCGATTAGATTCCCTGAAAATAAGGTTCGAGCCATCGGACGGACAGGTGCAGGAGTTCGTGGAATCTCCCTAGATGGCGATGATGAGGTGGTTGGCATGGTTTGTGTCAATAAGGATGACGACATAGATATACTGGTGGTTTCAGAGAATGGGTATGGAAAACGTTCTGCAATTGACGATTATCGAATTACCAATAGAGGGGGTAAGGGGGTCAAAACCATAAATATTACTGAAAAAACAGGAAAATTAATCACCATAAAGAGGGTTGTAGATAGCAATGACCTGATGATTATAACTAAGAGTGGGATTACTATTCGTCTTCCTGTAGAACAAGTGCGGTTAGCAGGCCGAGCAACCCAAGGAGTTCGATTGATAAACTTAAAAGACGGCAATTCTATTGCAGCTGTTGCAGCTGTTGAGGCAGAGGCGCAAGACGAAACCGATGAAAACATTATTGAAGTGACAGACAATGAGACAGATATGAATACTGATGATAATTAATAACGTAACAACTAAAAATAGTACATTATGAAAAGGTTTTATGT
>CAZKPD010000107.1:5550-8868 GCA_964554585.1 uncultured Rikenellaceae bacterium | reverse complement strand
GGTAAAGTTTTTGCTTTCGCAAAAACCACACGATAGAATCGTGCGGCAGCGGGGGTCTGATTTTGACATGACAGGAATAACCGAATCTGTATTGTCTATTGACTATAGAGGAAACATAAGTGGTTATGGTTGGTTAAACTTTGTTGGTCACAATCTTCATTTGGAGTTTTACACCCAAAGAAATTCTAGGATTAACTTAGGTTACTTATTCACACTTTTTTATAAATAGTTATGGATTCAATAAAGATTTTTAGATACGTTCTAATGCTTTTTGTAGCAGTATTCATGAATAATACTGTCGGTGCACAGGAAATAAGTAATTTAGAAGACACCATATATTCAGGAGTTACTATTCATCTGACACCGGAGAGACCTCTTGCAGGTGAAATATATTCTAAAAATTTACTTAGAAAAATATCATTTGCACTAATGAAAGATATTGAAGGAGAAAAAAGTTTATCGCCTGTGAAAAAAGATAGTGTGATAATAAAATTAACTTCTGATTTATCTTGGGAACTTACAGGCCAAGCACCTAAAACCCCATCTTTCTTCTTGCTAAGGTTAATGGTGAATAAAAAGAATGATAAAGTTAAACAACGATTAGAGTATTTGAGATTTAATAGTTTATGCGAACAAAAACCAAGTTCAGTTTATTTGATAATTGATTGGATTGAAGTTTATCGAAGCTATAATAATGTAGCATACAAGTACAAGTTTTCTATTGGTGCTGATAATAATTTAAAAATACAAGAACGAATATCGTTGTAATGATATAGCTTTAAAAGCCCCGCCCTTCCGGGTCTTTTTACTTATACCCCCACATCCTTCAATGCTTTTTGCAGGTTATCCCATTGCGCTATTGCATATCACCAAAAGATTGGGTAGCTTAGCATCAAGTTCTTTGATCAAGATAAACCGGTCGTTTGGTGGCAATTGCACCGCCGTCCGGTTATTTTTACTCACTCAAGGCTTGACTTGAAGTCAAACCTTGAGTGGTATATGATAGCTACGGCTGAGGCTCCAGCCTCAGCCGAACGGGGAAGGCAGTAGGTTGAACAAAAGAACCACCTATTACTGTGGGCTTTAGCCCACAGAATAGACTTGCAAAATGAAATAGGCTTTAGCCTCATAAAACCTTTACATCTCCTCCTAAAACCTTCCATTGTGGGATAGCCTTTGCCCTTACTCAATCATAATCTCATCAATAAAGATAAAGGCCTGCCCTCCGGCGCCCAAATGCCAATGGGGTATGGTTCCGTAGCTGGTGGCAACCACCTTAACGTAGCGTCCTGCGGTGTTTACCTGCGCTACCAAATCGTGCTGCATAATGGTGTAATCGTCATGGGGCAACGGGTTTTTCACCGTGGCCACCTTGGTGAAGGTTTCACCATCGTCAGACACGAAAAAGGTAACATCCTTGGGCATCCATATCCATGAGCGGATATCCTGCACAAAACCTGCTGCCAGCTTACGTATGGGCTGGGCTTTGCCCAAATCTACCACCGCCTCAAAATCGGTGGCCTGGTAGCCCTGCCAGCCACCCAATCGCCAATTCTCGGCACCCCGTATCCCGTCTATAAGCGCCTCAGGGCCTCCACCATGGTAGCTGGGGCTCACCCTCGATTTAATATCAATGGTACGGGTAATATCAATTTTAACAAACTGCGCGGTAACCGGAAAACTGTACCCCACTCCCTGCTGATATGCCACAGCCTTTAGGGTGGTTGTACCCTTTAGCACCAGCGGCTCCGTGTAGGGTGCCGATTGCCTATCGGGAATAGTGCCGTCGGTGGTGTAGTACACCTCACATTTTGGGATAATGGTACCTATCGTTACCACCATGCTGTCGCGAATGCGTCGCTCCAGCGAGTTGATATAGGGAACAGGTAGAATCTGATCCTGCTCAATATGGGTTACGGGAATATCCGCATCGCTACTGCCCCACTCCCTATTGGGCTTACTACCCATTTCAAAATGCAGCTCACCGCCATTCATAATATCCGCATGCAACAGGTACGATTTGGTGTAGGGCTGCCCGTTCAGCGTTGCGCTTTGGATATACTTGTTTCGCTTGGATACATTTTGGGCGATAATCCTAAAGGTGTTGCCATTCTCCAGCTTCAGCTCCATTTCGGGAAATAGCGGCGTACCTATCACATACTCGGGCAATCCGGGGGTAACGGGATAAAATCCCATGGCGCTCATAATGTACCATGCCGACATCTGCCCGCAATCCTCATTACCACTCAGCCCGTCGGGCTTAGAGTTATATTGCTCGTCCATAATCTGCCTGGCGCGCTCCTGCGTTTTCCATGGCTGGTTCACAAAATTGTACAAGTACGCCATATGGTGGCTGGGCTCATTGCCCTGGGCATACTGCCCAATCAGTCCGGATATATCCTTTTGGTCGCGCCCCGAAATGGTTTCGGTGGTCTCAAACAGCTGGTCAACCATTTTGGCAAAGGCCTCTTTGCCACCGTGCATACTATAAAGCCCCGTAATATCGTGCGGCACATAAAAGCTGTACTGCCACGAGTTGGCCTCGGTAAAGTGCCAATCCACACGGGTGGGATCAAAGGGGGTAACCCAACCGCCATTCATGCGCGGACGCATAAAACCCGTTTCCGTATCAAAAATATTCTTGTAGTACTGCGCCCTCTGGTTGTACTCTTTGTAAATATCATCACGTCCCATCCCCTTGGCCATGGTGGCAATGCACCAATCGTTGTAGGCATACTCCAACGTTTTTGAGATGGACTCATGCTCCATATCGCCGGGGATATGACCATGCTCGCGGTAGGGTTTTAGCCCAAAATGGTCTTGCGATGAGCTGTGCAGCATAGCCTCCAACGCTTCATCCGCATCAAACCCGTCAATGCCCTTGGCGTAGGCATCGGCAATAACCGAAATGGCATGGTTGCCAATCATGCAGTAGGTCTCGTTGGCAGCCAGCTCCCAAATGGGCAGCAGCCCACCCTTTTGGTACATATTGAGCATGGTGCGAATAAAATCCTTGGTATGTGCTTGGTCAATAATGGTCATAAGCGGATGCCAAGTGCGGTAGGTATCCCAAAGGGAAAATACGGTGTAATTGGTAAACCCTTGGGCGGTATGAATCTCCTTATCCATACCCCTATAGCGACCATCCACATCCATAAAGGTATTGGGCTGCAAAAAGGCGTGGTACATGGCCGTGTAAAAGGTGGTTTGCTGCTCCTTGGTTCCGCCGGTTACGGCAATCCTACTCAGCTCCTTGTTCCATGCCCTCAGAGCACTGCTGCGAGTTTCCTCAAATTCCCAATCAGGCAGCTCGGCCTG
>CAZKPD010000107.1:0-5540 GCA_964554585.1 uncultured Rikenellaceae bacterium | reverse complement strand
CATCCACCGCCGAGAGGGATACTTTCACCTCAACCGCCTCATCCGCTTGGGTATCGAACGTAACAAAAGCCTTGATATTGGTTCCCTGAGCAAATTCCCTATCGTTTTGCAAGGTATCGTTTAGCCAAATACCATTGGTTTTAAAGGGTTTGGAGAACTCCATATAGAAATACCACACCATATCCTTAGCCCAGTTGGAGGAGCGGCGCATGCCGCGAATCTCCCTATCATTCAGCACCTCAATCCACGAGTCGGTTACCCTATCCCTATGCTGAAGGTCGATAATCAGGTTTGACTGCTCACTTTGTGGGAAGGTATAGCGATGGTACCCCACGCGGGTAGTGGCCGTAAGTTCAGCCTTAACCTTGGGCTTATCCAAAAACACGCTGTAATAGCCCGCCTCGGCATGCTCATTCTTTTTTTGGAAAGGCGATTTGTATTGCAGGCTGTCGCAGGTGGGCTTGCCCACCACGGGCATCAGCAGAATATCGCCATAGTCGCCTACTCCTGTACCGCTGAGGGCGGTATGGGTAAATCCAAAGATATGCGAATCGGAATAGTGATAGCCCGAACAGCCATCCCATCCGCTCAGGCGACTGGCAGGGCTAAGCTGCACCATCCCAAAGGGAGTGGCAGCACCGGGATAGGTATGCCCATGGGCATCGGTACCGATAAAGGGGTTGACCAGCAAAGCGGGGTTGCTCACCCTCACCTCCTTAGTACAAGAAAAGGATAAAAGGGCAATTAGAATGGTTAAAATTGAAATACGGGTTTTCATGTGCAAGTTAGATTTTAGAAATCAGAAGGTTGAAAAAGTAAAATATCACTCGTTTTTAACGATTATATCGCTGGTTCATGGTTTTTAGTGAAGCCACTGTAATAGCGGTCAGCTCATCAGCCTCTTTGCACAGTTTATTAACATCATGCCAATTCTTCTCTTTGATTATTTCCAGCCAGTAAGAGCATTCGTCAATCTCCTCCAATACAATATTAAGTTTTGCAATAAACTCCTTATCACTTCTTGCCCTACAAGCTGCCCTATAATTGGCTCCAACGGAAGTACCGGCTCGTATAAGTTGATTTGCAACCACTTTTTTAGAGATAGAATAATCCATTTCTTCAACAAGATTAATGATTGATAAAGCAAATTGTTTGGTTCTATCCTTAAGATCATTACCCATAATTGAACGGTTTAGTCCGATAAATTCAAAACTCTAAACTCAGAATTTAACTGCTTCACCCCTTCGGGGTTTTTATCATTTTTCTCTGCTTCTTGCTATAAAAATTCCATCCCTTCGGGATTGCATTTCTATTACAAAGACTCCTAAACCCAAAGGGCTGGCATTACTGTAAAAGACAACTCAAACTTACTCACAAAAGATATTACATTCAAGGCATCATTTAACGTTTTAGCCACTCGAAGCCGTAGCCATCTTTACGATAATTTTAAGCCCGAAGCGTAAACTCAAATTTAACAAAAATCTTAAACTCGAACCGTTTTTTTGCTATGCCTTTGAATGGCTTGTTATAAGCAGCCCTGTCTATTTTAAAGTTATGAACCATTTATGAGCCAATCATGAACCAATTGAGCCAATTATGAGCCAATCAGGAAATAGCTAGTTCCGGCACCAACTTCTCCTTTTCGTTCAAGTAATTTAAAATGTTCAACAAGTTCTGTCAAATCTCGTGTAGCAGTTGCTTTAGAAATATCGTTTAACCCTTGATATTCTTTATTTGTAACTTGCCCGTTTTTCTTAACATATTCAATCGCTTTTAACTGTCTTTTATTTAAACCGAGGTTTTTTAATTTTTCAGTTACCAAGTTGTTTTTATAAAGCATAACAAGCAATCCTCCATCTCTCTCAATAATTTCAGGTTCGGGAAGTCCTGATTTTACACATGATTCAATAATTTTAATCGTTCCACGACCCCATGCATCAATTAAACCACCCTTAAAGCAAACATCAGCAATGAGTACATTTCTTGGTCTCGAAGAGTGCGGAAGTTTTAAAGATTCGATCGTTAAGGGACTTGGTAAATCACCTTCGTTCCAAAAAGTTATTTTATCATCGTAAACACGTATCTGGGTATGTACTCCCATATAATTTCGATGTACTAAAGCATTTAAAATGGCTTCTCTCATTGCTTCAATAGGATATTCGGGAGTTTCAGTACGATGCATTCCTTCAAATGTGATGTTTTTTATAATAAATTTATGATTGATTTGATTTAAAACGTTTTGATATAAATTGATGAGATTATCTTCTTCACTCTCTTGAAAGATTAAATCTAATTCATCTTTAAACCGACCGATTCTAACATAAATGCTAGAATAAAACTTTCCGGGGTCTTTCCCAAATAAAATTATTGCTGCTCGTTTTAATTTACCATCTTCCGTTAAACGAAGATTTTCGAAAAGTAGCTCCGTGTTTTGACCATCAACCTCGGGCAAACGACCCTTTTCTTTCGCCATTACTAGAAATTTAGCAACAGTACTTTCATCAATGTCATCAAATGTTGCCCTGGGTTCAATTACATTATCCCAAGTGTTTCCGGATTTTTTTAATAAAAATTCATTCAGCGAGTTCCCTTTCAATTCTTGTTTCGTACTTCCGCTTCGATAGTGATATTGGCCTTTATAGCTAATAGCATTTGGATATGGTTCAGTAATTATTTCTATGTATTCCCCATCTTCTGTTTCATGCAGGTTAACATCAGCGATTATTCCTAAAACATCACGCACTTTGTTTGGAATATCTTCTAATAACTTTTTCGAGTCTTTTAGACCTACAATTCTTCCATTATCATCTTTACCGATGAAGATAGTTCCACCGTTGGCATTAGCAAAGCCACAAATCCATTTAAGGTATTCATCACGCCAACTTTGTTTGTATTCTATGTTCTGGTTTTCAGGCATAATTCAAAGTTAGTGATAATTTGAATTATGGGAATAAACTATTCATTGGATTGATTGAATTTAAAGTGTTTTTATCGGTTGCTTATAACTCTGAGATTCGTATCCTCTTCCTCTATCTCAAAAATTTCATCCACTAAGGGTTATTTTATTGACCCTCAGTCCTTTAAGTCAAACCAACTGGCATTATTGTAAAAGCACTTAAAGTTACTCATAAAACCCTGAAAGGGTGATATTATTTCCAAAATTCTAAATTCAAAAGTTGTTCAAACAAATCACCTGCAGTTGCTCCTCAAACTGATTCAGCGGAAGCATAGTTTTACAGAATACCTCCATAGGTTCACCGGGAAGAATATGCATAAAATTCTCGCTAAAATTAGCATGGGTATCGGTTAGGTAGAGCTGAACATAAGCGGCTATTGAGTTGGAACTTAAAGCAATCACATATCCATCCTCCACCGTTTTTATAACCATTTCAATTTGAACCTTAGGTAAAGTAATTTCGCCCAAGGGAACCAAGAACTTCTGATTCCGGTAGGTTTTTCCTTTATCATCGGTAAAGGCGGCTTCTACCAGTACGATTTTCCTATCAAAATCTTTCAATAAAGAAGAAGTCTTCTCACTAAGCACTTCAACCGAAGCGTTGGATTCCACAACCAGCTCTTTAACATGCAACACCTTTCTACTACCCAATGAATCAATGGTGTAAAGGGTAAAAACGCCTTGGGTTGAAGTGAGCCTATCGGATACCACATGGAGCTGAAGGGTGTCGTTGTGCTCAATCATGGTGACCAAAATATCGTCGTATAATTCTTTAGCCTGATACTGTAACGCTTTCCAATTTCCAAAATAATCGGTGCTGCTCCAGCTGGTTACGGGCCAGCAGTCGTTCAGCTGCCAGTAGAGCGAACCCATACAGTAGGGCTTTGCCCTGCGCTGCGCCTCAATGCCCAACCCAATCCCCTTGGCCTGTTGCAGCTGGCTGAAATAGATAAGCTGCTCCAGCGTTTGGGCATCCAAACCCTCATGTTTTAGGTAGGCAGCAATGGTCTCAAAACCGGTTTTATGCTTCTGGTGGCATTTCAGAGAGGGTGAAAAAAGAGTATCGTCGGTTGTAGGTTGAAAAGAGTGAATAGTGCTGAGGCTGGGCAGCGCCTGAAGCCCAAACTCGCTCATAAAGCGAGGCACCTTCTCCACATACCGCTCAATGGGCAGAACGCCCCACCACACGCCCCAGTAATGGGCGCTACCGTGGGTCATACTGCTCTCGCGCCCCCACCCAAACATGGGCGAGGTGGAAATATATTGCCGTTGAGGATCGTACTGCTCCACCGTATGGGGCAAAATCTGGTGAAAAATCGTTTTATATCCCTCCCAAATGGCGGTGGAATCGGCCTTAGTCAACCTTTTGCCTCGATGCCAACCCCAGTTGTGCCATGCTTCATCCACCTCGTTGTTGCCACACCAAAGGGCAATGTTACTGTGCCTGCGCAGGCGTTTTACCTGCTCCACCGCCTCCTGCTTCACATTCTCCACAAACAGGCTGTTGTATGGATACATGGCGCAGGCAAACATAAAATCTTGCCAAACCAGCAGGCCATTCCGATTGCACAGCTCATAAAATAGATCATCCTCATAGATGCCCCCACCCCAAATGCGCAGCATATTCATATTGCTCTCCTTAGCCGTTTCAATAAGCATTTGGTAATATTCGGGTGTGGCATCGGTGGTAAAAAAGTGCGATGGGATATAGTTGGCACCCTTCATGTAAACGGGTTGGCCGTTCAACTCAAAATAGAGCGCTTTACCTTGCTCATCATCCTCAAAAACAGCCCGAAGCGTTCGGATACCCACGGGAATAGTTTCCTTATACTCATAACCCGAAGCGGAGGTAAGCTCCACCACTAAATCGTAAATATGAGGTTCGCCCAGCCCGTTGGTCCACCACAGCTTTGGCTTATGTATTGTGAAGGGAACATTAAGCCCATTGCCGCCCACGACAAGTTGCAACTGCTCAGCATGCAATATCTTTCTCGTATTCTTATGGGTAATTTTCAGCGTTGCCTCCTCATCCATATCTGACCAAACTTCTCCCCTCAGCTCAAGGGTTGCCAGCTGTTTATCCACGGATTTTGTGCTGATATAAAAATCACCGGGACGATGGTTATTCCACAGTTCCAGATAGACAGGTTTGTGGATACCCATGGTGAGAAACCGAGGGCCCCAATCCCACCCAAAATGGTAGGCAGCCTTGCGCGCGAACGCCCACTGCCCACCGGGCAGCCAATGACCCAATGCTGCGGAATCCTGCAAAACGTGATTTAACACAGGAGTAAACTCAATCTCTATGGTATTCTCACCCAAAACCAGTTGATTGGCACAATCCAACTCCCACCTCCTATGCATATTATCAGTGGTAAGCACCGCTTCTCCATTCAAGTAGACACGGGCATAGGTATCCAACCCCTCAAAAACTAGCCGTTTGTGCTTATGCGTCAATAGGGATGAGTCGGCACTAAAAACGGTTTTATAAATCCAAGTCCGCTCACCAATCCACTGCAGCTGCTCCTCATTGCACCCAAAATAGGGATCTTCAATCAGCTTGCTGTCGCGCAAATCGGTATGC
>CAZKPD010000106.1:0-8869 GCA_964554585.1 uncultured Rikenellaceae bacterium | reverse complement strand
CGGCTCTATTCCCCCTTAAGGATAGTTTTTACCGGAGGGAATGCAAATTTCTTTGAAAAAAAATTAAAAAATAGCATCTTTGTCCATCCTAATCTTTTGATTTTTGGACTTAACCGAATCCTAAATTATAATGCATAACAGGAAAGCGCCTTTTTTTACCGTTATACTGTTGGCTATTGCTTCTGCTGCTTTTTCCCAGAGCTTGTCAACCAATTCACCCTATTCACGCTATGGATTGGGTGAAATTCGAACCCGAGGGTATGCCAATACCAAAGCATTGGGAGGGCTTTCGCAAGGAATCCGCAATGGCACTTGGGTTAACTATTTAAACCCTGCTTCTTATACAGCCCAAGATTCCATGTCATTCATTTTTGATTTTGGCCTCGACGGAGGGATGGTAAATTACAGCTCTCAAGAGCAGAATAATCTTAACCCTTTTGCTAATCTCAATCACCTGGCCATACAGCTTCCCGTTGGGAAATGGATGGGAGTCAGTGCTGGGATTCAGCCCTATAGTAATGTGGGTTACAATATTAAGCATATTGAGATGGATCCCTACCTGTTAAGCACAATTGGCCCCATTAAGTACTATCACAAGGGCACTGGGGGGATTACCCAGTTCTATATTGGACTAGCTATAGAACCCCTAAAGAACCTATCCATAGGAGCGAATATGTCATATTTTATGGGGGCATTAGAGCACAGAAGAATCATTGATTTTCCGGCAAATAAACCCTATGATGGTACTGAGGAACTTAATAGTTTTGTGGTTCGTGATGTGGCCTTTAGCTTTGGCGCTCAGTATAGCCTCTATTTTGGCGAAGAGAAAGAGTATAGGTTAGTGGTAGGTGCAACCCTAGACAACGAAACATCGCTTAAGGCGAAACATATAAGGTATATTTCCAGCCTTGGTAGTTCTGGTGATACAATACTTTACAATGAGGATACACAGGGGGCTAACATGCTGGTGCCCAGCAATTATTCGGGCGGATTTACCTTTTCCTATAAAAACAAGTTCATGGTTGGAGCAGATTACTCTTTTCAGGATTGGACAAAAGCGAAGTTCTTCGATGGTAACAGCTTATTGGCAGCCTCTAACTCCTTGCGTGTGGGGGTCGAATATACCCCAAACCGATATGATCTTAAGAGCTATGCTAAACGCATGAGCTATAGGGCAGGATACTATAATTCTAATACCTCTTTGAAAATTGCCAATCATCACATAAAAGATTATGGCATAACTTTTGGATTAGGACTTCCAATACGTAGAAGTAACAGCACTTTTAATATTGCGTTGGAGCTAGGTACAAAAGGAACAAAACAGGACGGACTGGTACGTGAGAATTATGGAATTATTAATTTTGGATTTACCTTCTACGATTTTTGGTTTATAAAGCAACGAATTAACTAAGCAAATTGGCAAATTAAACATACCAAACAATGAAAACGATACTAAAAAGAGGAATCCTGTCTACTGCAATGGCCCTAATGCTATTTAGCAGCGCTTTTGCCCAGAATTACTTAAATGATCCCAAGTATGGTGCAAATGAAGAGGAGCGTAAGCAATGCGCTGCAAACTTATCACTGTACCGAGAGCAGTTTAACCGTCGTAACTATGACGATGCTAAACCTTTTTGGAATAAGGTGCTTACAATTTGCCCTGCTTCTTCACAAAACTCATATATTCATGGAGTGAGGATGATGAAGGTTTGGATTGCAGCAGAACAAAACCCAAGCAGAAAAACGGAAATGATTGACTCTTTGATGATGCTGTACGATATGCGTATCCAGTATTTTAATAGGAAAGGCGTATTGTTAGGTCAAAAAGGGATGGATTTGGTAAACCTCGAACCCTCACGATATGAGGAGGCATATGAGTACCTTAAAGAGTCGGTTACTCTAGAAGAGGATGGGTCAGATTCACCCGTGTTATATACACTTATGGCCGTGGCTAAATCCATGTACGACAATCAAAAGGTTTCTGCTGAGACTGTTATTGAAACCTATGCCATGATAGCCGACTATATTGACGTTCAGATGGGCACAAACCCTGACAATACTGTTTTAGCTCAGGTAAAAGAGAATGTGGATGCGCTGTTTGCCGGATCAGGGGTGGCGAATTGCGAAAACCTAACTGAAATTTTTGAGCAAAGGGTAATCGCTAGTCCCAATGATGCAGATCTACTAAGGAAGACCTATAATTTATTGAGTGCAAATAAGTGTCAAAACTTAAACTTTTTTATGAATGTTGCCGAAAACCTATTTGTTCAAGAACCTTCTGCAAGCCTTGCATATGAGCTGGCTAAGCTGAATGATGATTTGGACAAGGCCGGTAAAACGGATATGTATTTTAAGCGTGCAGTTGAGCTAGAAAACGATTCCATCCGCAAGTCCATTTACCTAATAGAGTATGCAGGTGTAGTTTTTAACAAGTTTAAGAAACCCCAAGAGGCAAGAACACTGGCCTTAAGAGCAATTGCTAATAATCCAAGTTTAGGGCATGCTTACATTCTAATTGGTAATATTTATGCTAATGAGCGTAACTGCTTTGACGATGAGTTTAAACAGAAGACGGTTTATTGGGTGGCAGTGGATAAATACATTAAGGCAAAACAGGTAGACCCCTCATTAGAAGGTGATTGCAATAGGCTTATTGATGCATACTCCAACTATTTCCCTGCACAGAATGATGTATTCTTTCAGGATTTACATCCAGGCGAGAGGTATACGGTAGGTTGCTGGATTAATGAGGTAACAACCGTTAGAGTACGCTAGAGTTCTGTTAAAATTGAAACGAAAGTTTACATACAGAATAATACGCACAATAGTCCCTGCTTTGGCAGGGACTATATTGTTTTCGGCTTGCCAGACAAATTTGGAGAAAATTCAGGAATTATCGGATCGGGAAAAAACCCCGGCAGTGGTTTCATACAATATGGAAATCCTATATACCGAGAATGGCAAACTAAAGGTTAGGATTATTACTCCGGAATCGCACTACTTTCAGCATGTTGTAGAACCCTACAATGAGTTCCCATTGGGCATTACCGTAATTAATTATAACGATTCCCTTGAGGTCGAATCAGAAATAACGGCTAACTATGCCGTCTTTTTTGAGGAAAAAAGGCTCTGGAATGCCCGGTATGATGTGGTGGCAGTTAATGCAAGGGGGGAGCGATTAAACACGGAGCAGCTTTTTTGGGATCAAGAGGCAAAAAGAATCTACTCTAACGATATGGTAAAAATAACCGATGGTGAGGATGTCCTTTTTGGAGAAGGGCTAGAATCGGATGAGACGTTTGATAATTGGGAGATTCTAAAACCCACAGGGAGCATGACCATTAAGCAGGAATAAGGCCAGCTTAATTTGGCATCACTCACTTAAATACGTTATATTTATGGCAGTAAACCGAGCTAAATTCGGGACTCAATTCTAATATTTGCATAGCATGATAAGATTTTCGAAAATTATGGAGATTCTATGGCTAATCCTTGCACTCCTATGCATTGGATTAGGAATCCATTCATCTATCAGGATCGGATTTAACCAGAGCTATATGTTCTTTATACTCTCTGTGGTTGCCGTTCTCATGTTTTTTTTAAGACGGTATAAACGGCGGCAGCTCACATCACACCAAACGCCAGAGCCGTAAATGAGCTATAATCATGTCGTAATCGTTTTAACTATTCTTTTCTCCGCACTCTTTTCGGGTATGGAGATCGCATTTATTACGGCCAATAAGCTCCGTATTGAGCTGGATCGGAAACAGGGAACCTTTGCCTCTCGAATTGTAAGTATATATACCGATAATCCGGGTCAATACCTTTCTACCATGCTTGTGGGCAACAGCATTGCCTTGGTAGTTTATGGTATTGAGATCGCCAAACTTTTATATAAAATCCTTCACCCATACATTTCGAGCGATACCTCCCTACTTATAGTGCAAACCATTATTAGCACGCTGATCATTATTGTTACGGCAGAGTTTTTACCCAAGTCACTGTTCAGGCTTAATCCCAATGGTTTTCTAAATTTCTTTGCCCTGCCCATGCTGTTCTTTTACGTGATTCTTTACCCAATAAGCAAGTTTGCTACGTGGTTCTCGGTATGGATTATTAGGCTGGTGCTTAAGCAGGATATCTCTCCACAACAAAAACAGCAACTTTTTGGGAAAGTAGATTTAGATAATTTGGTAGAACAGGCAAAACCCTCGGAGGGTGATGACGATGGTTCAGAGCATGATATCCGAATGTTTCAGAATGCGCTCGATTTTAGCGAGATTAAGGTTAGGATGTGCATGATTCCGCGCACGGATATTAAGGCGATCAGCATTCATGGCAGCATCCAAGAGCTAAAAGAGAAATTTACCAGCTCGAACTTTTCCCGTCTACCTGTATACGATGGAACTATCGACAATATTATTGGGTACATCAACAGTAAAGACCTTTTTAAGAGGCCCCAGAGCATTAAATCTAAGCTGATTAATATTGATTATGTGCCTGAGACCATGCTGGCCCACCAGCTGCTAACCACATTTATTAAGCAGCGACGGAGCATAGCCGTTGTAGTGGATGAGTTTGGCGGAACAGCGGGGTTGATTACCCTAGAAGATATTTTTGAAGAGATTATTGGCGAGATTGATGACGAGCACGATGAGGTGGACTTTGTTGAAAAGCGCTTGAGCGAGAATGAATACCTGCTCTCCGGAAGGCTTGAGGTGGAATACCTTAACGAAAAGTATAAGTTCAATATCCCGGAGATGGAGGACTACGACACCCTTGCAGGGTTTATTATCCATCACTTCCAAAGCATTCCCAAACCACAAGAGGTAATTGCCATAGATAATTTTAGGATTAAAATTGCCAAAATGGATCGCTCTCGTGTGGATTTGCTCCACTTTACCGTACTTGACGACGAGTAGGATTTGCAAAGGGACTACCTTATGTGGTTTGTACCAAACCAATGACAGTATGCAAGGCGATAACTTTTTATGCGGATTATGCTGAAAAAGTAACCTTAGGTTTTACGCTAAGTACTAAAATAGCTATATTCGTGCCTTAAAATTTAGGAATATTGAACTAATAATACATTTAAATGGCAACACTAGAAAAGCTTAGGAATCGTGCAGGAACACTGGTTGCAGTAGTTATCGGACTGGCTTTATTGGCCTTTATTCTTGGCGATTTGTTTGGATCGGGAGGATCGCTTTTTACCCGTAATCAGTTCGAAATAGCGGTTATTGATGGCAAGTCCATACCCTACCAAAGCTATCAAGAGCGTATAGACTACTTAACAGAGCTGAATAAAGCCTCGCGCGGTCAATCCGCATTAGACGAGCAGGCATTAGAAAATATTAGAGAAGAGGTTTGGAATGAGCTAGTTCATGAGTACGTTCTTGGCAATAAATATCAAAATTTGGGTATAGCAGTATCTGCCGAAGAGCTGTTTGACCTAGTACAGGGACGCAATATTCACCCCATTATACAGCAAGAGTTTGGTAATCCGCAAACCGGTGAGGTGGACACGGACATGATTGTTCAGTTTCTCAAGAATATGGACCATGAACCATCCGGATTACAGAAAGAGATTTGGCTTTACCTCGAGTCTATAATTATTCGAGATAGGCTTATCACAAAGTACAATACACTAATTGCTAAAGGGCTACACGCCACCGATTTGCAAGCACAGCAAGTGGCTAACAGCCTGAGCAAGAAGGTTGATTTTAGTTTCGTTGTGGCCAACTATTCCTCCATAAGTGATTCGTTGGTTAGCGTTAGCGATAGCGAGATTAAATCATACTACTCAGCCCATAAAAAGCAGTATAAGCAGGAGGCTTCCAGAGATGTTGAGTATATTGTGTTCCCCATCACCCCATCAAAAGATGATTTTGTAGCAGCCGAAGAGTGGATAGAAAAAATTAATCCTGAGTTTATTGCGGCTAGCAACCCCATACAATTTACCAACTTAAACTCAGATATCCCTTTTAATGATTCCTATTTCAAAAAAGGGGAATTGTCGAATCCCGAAATTGATAGTTGGGCTTTTGAAGCAAAAGTTGGGAATACCTTAGGGCCCATCTTTACCGGCGATGCGTACCAAATAGCCTATCTGGTTAACGCTCAGCAAATGCCCGATTCGGTTAAGGCTCGCCATATTCTAATTATCCCTCAAGGCAACACCATGGTTGACTATGAAGCAGCCAAGGCTAAGGCTGACAGCATTTACGGTTTGGCTAAAGCCAAGCAAAATTTTGCTCAGCTGGCAAAAGAGTATTCTCAAGACCCAGGTTCTGCCCCCAATGGAGGTGATTTGGGTTGGTTTAGAGAGGGAATGATGGTTAAGCCCTTTAATGATGCTTGTTTTGACGGGAAAAAGGGTGACATCGTTTTGGTGGAGTCGCAGTTTGGATTTCATATTATTGATATTCAGGATAAGGGTGTTTTGACCAAAAAAGTGCAGGTTGCCATTCTGGACCGCAAGGTTACTCCGAGCACTAGAACCTATCAGATTGTTTACCAAAAAGCGAGTGAGTTTGCTGGTATTAACAACACCTACGAAAAATTCACAAAGGCAGCTCAAGAGCAGAATATGACGAAGAGGTTAGCCTCTAACCTTAAAGAACTTGACAAACGTGTTGCCGGACTTGAGAACCCAAGAGAAATGGTTCGTTGGGCATATAAGTCTAAGCAGAACGATGTTTCTAATGTATTTGAGTTTGGAGATAATTTTGTTGTGGCAACCCTTAAGTCTGTTAGGGATAAGGGTTATGCTCCCGTTTCTCAGGTAAAAGAGGAGATTAGGGCAGAACTCATTAAGGATAAAAAAGCAGAAATGCTTGCTCAAGATCTGTCAAATGCGTTAAAAGAGGAGAATACTATTGAGGGTGTTGCCAAAAAAATGTCACTATCTGTACAAAGTGCATCGCGCATATCGTTTAACTCCTACTCGCTGCCCACAGCTGGTTTTGAACCAAGCGTTATCGCTTCGGCTGCTAATGCTAATGAGGGCGAGGTGGTTGGACCTGTTCAAGGGAACGCTGGAGTTTATCTGCTAGCTGTAAATGCTGTAAATATGGATGAGAGTAATGCCGCTGTTGAGAAGCAACGCATACTAAGCCAGTACCAAAGCAGATCGTTCCGCGAGGCCTATGAGGCAGTAAAAAAAGAGGCTGGAGTTGACGATAAACGATCGAAATTTTACTAGAATCTTGCCTTAAATTTACAAAAGGGTTGCCAGCTGTATGGCAACCCTTTTGCTTTTTTGTGCATCTATTCTAATGGTATTGCAAAACCATTCATAGAAATTGTTGTTTAAACTCAAAATTCCTTACCTTGAACACGTTTTATACAAATGTATTAACCATAAGTCACGTCATATGAAAAGGGTTAAAAAAGCAGTCTGGTTGCTTCTAGCACCAATGCTACTCATCTCGTGTTGGGATTACAATGATTATCTCAATACAACAACCATAACGTTTGAACCCATCCACCAAACGTGGGTGATCCCTTTGGTTGGGTCTACCATTACCTTTAGAGAGGTGCTTGAGAATGCAGAGTCAAATACCATTGTGGAAGTGGATGAGACTAGCGGTATCTTTTACATGGCCTTCCGTGATACTATTGCGTTTGCAAATGCGATGGATGAGTTCAATTTGGCAGGAGCTTATTTCCCGTTTATTGTTGAACAGCCATTAGCCCCGGGTTTTTTACAGGTGAATGTGCAGCAAACAATCAGCCAAAGTTATGTGATTATGGATGCTGCTGAGCTGAAGAAGGTTGATTTCCGTTCGGGTTTTTTTTCTTTAGATTTAAAGAACAATTACCAGCATA
Organism: uncultured Rikenellaceae bacterium; assembly: GCA_964554585.1. Classification (GTDB taxonomy): domain Bacteria; phylum Bacteroidota; class Bacteroidia; order Bacteroidales; family Tenuifilaceae; genus Perlabentimonas. The sequence goes on along the minus strand of CAZKPD010000106.1, from coordinate 1,039 downwards.
GGGTACATGGTACGCTTACCATAACATCCCTTGTAGAAGGCGGAGATTCATATTTTAAGGTATTTGACCTTCAAGCCAATTCGAGTAGCGAGAATTCCTATCCGCTAAACGGCTACTCTCTTAACCTTTTTGATGAGGTAACTGACGCCTATAATACCTTTATCCTTACACTGGATATGACCGTGGAAGAGAACTCCTTTGTGAGTGACTATTCCGGGAATTTAGAGTTTTCATTGCGTTTTGAAACGCCCGAATTTGAGCTCATTCAAGGCAAGGTGGTCAAATCACTTTCCTTATCAGATCAAGCTTACTCAATAGGAATCTTCAATACCACAACTTTTGCCAATCAACACTTTGCCGATCCCTATTTTGGACTAACTGTGCATAATGGATATGGGATTCCTGTTGGTTTCTCCTTCTCAAATTTTGATTTTTATAATAAGGTTAGCGGCGATGTGTTTAATGTACAAAATGAGGGAGCACTGGGTGCTAACGATCTTGATGTTAGCGGAATTAACCAACTCAATTTTGTTCAGCTCCCTTCAGATCCTCAAGCCTTTTCGCTGCTTGAGCTGCATAAAGACAATTCTAATATTGAGGATGCATTTGATAATGCTCCCACCTTGCTGCGCTTTGGTGCCCTATTTAATCTGGGCGGCGATAGCCACGAGCATTTTATTAAACGCAATAGCGATATCACCTTTATTTCCGATATGGTTTTACCCATTGTAGGTTGGGCTGAGACCCACGAGATTAGCGATACCCTAGAGTGGGGCGCCAATAGCGAAGGAGGATCTCTATCAAATTTATTAGATAGCCTGCCTGTCTCCTTTGGGGATGATTTAATGGCTACGCTCAAATTTAAGGTTACCAACGAGCTTCCCTTGGATATATTTTTACAGCTGGTGTCGCTTATTGATGTTGATGGAGAGCTAGTTCCTGATTACTATTTCTTTGTGAACGAGCTAACCGGCGAACCTGAGGCCCAGCTTTTAGCCACAAGCGCACTGATTGATACTGATGGTTTTGCGATAGATCC
>CAZKPD010000105.1:5483-8896 GCA_964554585.1 uncultured Rikenellaceae bacterium | reverse complement strand
GAAAATCGACCATCTCAGTAAACCTAGCAGTGGCGTTAGCCAAAACCGGTGCCAGTGTGGGTCTTATTGATGCCGATATTTTTGGCCCCTCAATCCCTAAAATGCTGGGCATGGAAGGCACTAAGCCCGACATGGTAAAGGAGGGCGATCTGGAGCTAATTGTTCCGGTAGAGAATCATGGAGTGAAGCATCTTTCCATCGGCTTTTTTGTAAATCCCAATGATGCGCTGATTTGGCGCGGGCCCATGGCTACCAATGCGCTGCGCCAGCTCATTCACCAAGGGGCATGGGGCGAGCTGGATTACCTGCTTATTGACTTACCCCCCGGCACCAGCGACATTCATTTAACCCTCGTACAGGAGATCTCCGTTACCGGAGCAATTGTGGTGAGCACACCACAGGATATAGCCCTGGCCGATGCCATTAAGGGCATAAGCATGTTCTCGGGTAAATCCATTGATGTGCCCATACTGGGATTGGTAGAGAATATGGCCTGGTTCACTCCGGAGGAGCTGCCCAATAATCGCTACTACATTTTTGGCAAGGAGGGTTGTAAGAAACTGGCCGATAGGATGAAACTCCCACTACTGGGACAAATCCCTATTGTGCAGAGCATTCGCGAGGGAGGCGATAGCGGGACACCGGCAGCCGCCGGTTCCGGAATTATGGCCGAAGCTTTTGATGCCTTGGCACGGGAAGTTATTGCACAAGTGAGCCTAAGAAATGCCGAACGTCCACAAACCAAACGGGTTGAGATTACCCGCATGTAAGAATATTCACTACCAAACATTATAAATACAAAAATCAGATAAGATGAACACAGCAGAATTAAAGACAAAAGTGAGCAATGCCATTGAAACCATTCGCCCATTCCTTCAGAATGACGGAGGCGATATTTCGCTGGTAGATGTTACCGATGACCTAACCGTACTGGTTGAGCTGCATGGTGCATGCGGAAGTTGCCCATATAGCATTATGACCCTTAAGAATGGTGTTGAACAGGCCATTCGTCGCGATGTACCCGAGATTAAAGAAGTGGTTGCCGTGTAAGTTCGCCAAGCTAAACAAGAAAGGGAGAAGCGATTTTTTCGGTTCTCCCTTTTTTTATTTTTTTGGTATTGCCCTATTCCAAATAGGTGTACCCATATAATCCGGAGCGGTAGTTGGATAAAAATTCCTTACCCTCCTCTATGGAGATATTCCCCTCTTTAACGGCTCCTGTAACCCACGTTTCAACCGACCGCACCAGCCTTTTGGCGTTATACTGAACATAATCGAGCACCTCAGCAACCGTTTCGCCATCAATCACCTGATCGATATAATACCCCTTGCTATCCACCGAAACGTGAACCGCATTAGTATCGCCAAACAGATTGTGCAAGTCGCCCAAAATTTCTTGGTAGGCACCTACCAAAAACACTCCAATGTAATAGGCCTCCTTGCCCTTGAGCGAATGCACCGGAAGATAGTACGACACATTGCGAGTGGCAATAAAGTTTTCAATCTTCCCGTCGGAGTCACAGGTGATATCCTGCAGGGTTGCCGACCTGTTGGGTTTCTCATCCAAGCGATGGATGGGGATAACCGGAAAGATTTGGTCAATGGCCCATGAGTCGGGTAACGACTGGAACAGCGAGAAATTGCAAAAATACTTATCAGACAACAGCTTGGGTAAAGAGAGCAGCTCATCGGGCACATGCTTCATGGAGGTAGTAAGCCGGAAAATACTCTGTGCTATGCCCCAGAACAATCGCTCTATTTGAGCACGTGTTTTTAGGTCGAGGATTCCCAGGCTAAACCGATCCAACGCCTCCTCCCGAATCTGCAACGCATCGTGCCACGTTTCTATCATTCGGGGCTGGTTAATCTCATCCCAAAGCGTGTATAGCTCTTTTACCAGCTCATGATCCTCTTCGGTGGGCTCCTCATCCTCTTCCCAAGTGGGCAAAGTTGCTGTTTCAAGCACCTCAAACACCAACACCGAATGGTGAGCGGTTAATGCCCGTCCCGATTCGGTAATAATATTGGGATGGGGTAAACCGTTTTTATCGGCCGCATCTACCATGCTCGACACAGCATCATTCACATACTCTTGGATGCTATAGTTAACACTGCTTCCGGTACTGGCCGAACGGGTCCCGTCGTAATCGATTCCCAACCCACCACCAATATCAACAAACTCAACGCTAAAACCCAGCTGGGCCAGCTGCACATAAAACTCGGCAGCTTCTCTAAGCGCCAACTTTATCTTACGGATATTGGTAACCTGGCTTCCCACATGGAAATGGACCAGCTTAAGGCAATCCTCCATTTTGTTCGACTCTAAATACTCAAGCGCTTCGAGGAGCTCGCTGGAGTTTAACCCGAATTTGCTGCCGTCCCCGCCGGAATCCTCCCATTTGCCACTGCCCACGCTGGAGAGCTTAATGCGAATGCCAATGTTGGGGCGTACCTTAAGTCGTTTAGCTATTTTGATAATGCGTTTAAGCTCGTTGGGTTTTTCAACCACCAAGAAGATGCGACGACCCATTTTTTGGGCTAAAAGAGCTAGCTCTATATAATCCTCATCCTTATAGCCGTTGCACACAATTAACGACTCATTATCTGGATGAATGGCTATTACCGCATGTAGTTCCGGTTTAGAACCCGCCTCAAGGCCAATATTAAACTTTTTTCCATGCCTTACAATCTCCTCTACCACCGGGCGCATTTGGTTCACCTTAATGGGGTATACTATAAAGTTTTGCGCTTTGTACTCATACTCTTCGGCTGCTTTACAAAAGCAGTCCGACATGGTTTCAATCCTACTCTTAATAATATCTGAGAACCGGATTAGAATCGGTGATGAAACATCGCGCAGCTGAAGCTCGTCAACCAGCTCCTTAAGATCGATGGCCACTCCGTCTTTGTGTGGAGTAACCACGATATTCCCCTTCTCGTTAATCGAAAAATAATCGACTCCCCAACCCTTAATATTATACAGTTCGGCAGAGTCGTCAACACCCCATTTTCTCATAGCTAAGCAACATTAAATGATTAGTACTTAACCCGGCGTTTAAGTCGCCGTATATTGTCACGGCAAAGATAAAATTATTTAGTACAAACAGTTACTTCAAACTGCTGGTATATGTTTTTTATATCCTTCTGAAACATGTTGTAGAGCAAAGCAGATACATGGTTTAACCAATTACTTTTGCGGAGGTTCTACTATTTCTCAAAAAAAAGTAATGCACTACCGTAAATCATCATCAATTGCATAGGGTTTGTATGGCAATAAACATGAAGGATATTTGACCAAATGAGGCAAATTATTTCTAAATTGCACAATATTTCATAAACACCTAATAGATTTTAAATCCTACATACCTAATCTCTTATGAAAAAAATTCTACCCATCATTCTGATTAGTTTAG
>CAZKPD010000105.1:0-5473 GCA_964554585.1 uncultured Rikenellaceae bacterium | reverse complement strand
ATGCGCTTCAAAACGCTTAATCAAACGGGCACTTAAGTTCGAATCGGCCGGAATGTACGAGATGGCCGCCGACCTTTTTTTACAGTCCTTAACGGCTAACCCAAAGAATGTAAACGCTGCGGTAGGTCTTAAAAAGAATGGGCAGCGCTTACTGGACGAAAAAACGATGCTTGTGCATAAAGCCTATTTTGATGGTAACGACAAGAACACGGTTTACAGCTTCTTGGATGCTCAAGCCTACTTTGACAAGGTAAAAGCAGCCGGTATTACGCTTAACCTATCGGAAACCGCGCAGTCATACTACAACGAGGTTAAACCCAACTACCTACAAAAGGTTTACAATGAGGCTAGAATGCTTCTTGAAGAGGAAAAATTTAAGGAGTCGGAAGAGAAATTTGCCGAAATTAAGCGAATCGATCCCGGCTATCAGGGTATAGATGAGCACATGAAGGTGGCCATGGCCGAACCGGCCTACCGCGAAGGACGCACTTTTCTGAACAACGGCTTTTACCGTAAGGCATACTACAACTTTCATGGTATCATCACCAATCAGGGCACCTATAAGGATGCGAAAGATTTGCGTGACGAAGCCTTATCCAAAGCGTTAATCACCATCTCAATCGGCACTATTGAAAACCAGAGCCGCGTTGCTCAGGCCGATGCGATGCTGGAAGGAGCTATTGTTTCTGCGCTCAACAATCTCTCAAACCCCTTTATCCAAGTGGTTGACTCCAAATACTCTAAAGAGCTGGTATCAAGGCAATACCGAGGAATTGGAACGGCCTCAGAAGCTAGGGCAAATCAGTCATTTGCACCTAAATCGACACTTAGCGGACGAATACTCAAAATGAATATTGGTACTAGCAAACCCGACAAAATAGAGCGTAAAGGATACCTTAAGGAAATGATTGAGGTTAAGGATAGCATTTCAGGGATTAAAAAAGAAGTACCTCGTTACAGTAAGGTTACATATATGGAGGTAAGCATGCAGAATGAGGTGAATATCTCTTTTCAATACCAACTCACTTCGCTTGAAACCAAAGCCATGCAAGTATCGGATATGCTTAACCTAACCGCTTCGGATCAAACTACCTATGCTACATTTAGCGGTGATGATAAAAAGCTGATCCCCGGCCATTGGGAGTTCCAAACCAAAAGTTCGCCCAAGGATCGGATTGACGACAACTCTGTTGCAATCAATAAGTTGCAAAATTTACTTAAAGCACCGCAGAGCATTAAATCAACCCAACAGCTACAGAATGAACTTTTTAGCAGCGTAGGGCAAAGGGTTGCCAATAAGATTGACGGATACAATCCGGAGAATTAACCGCTTAACAAAAATTGAATGACCATGTCAATAAGGACAAAAATATTGACAGTACTCACCCTTAGCTTGCTGCTGGTGGGCTGTGGGGGCACTAAAAAGGTACAAACAACTCCCAAACCTCAGTGGGTCAATAATCGGCCATCATCATCAATCTTTTATTACGGTATTGGTGCTGCTCCAAAAACCACTGACATCAGCCAGTATCAGCAGGCAGCTCGGCAGAATGCGCTGGCCGATATGGCCGCAGAAATCTCGGTAAACATCTCCTCAAACTCTGTGATTCATGCTTTTGAATCTAACCTTAATTTCAGAGAGGATTTCTCCTCAACCATTAGGGCTCAAACCCAGCAAGAGCTGGAGGGTTATGAGCTGGTTGACACCTGGGATGATGTGGGGAACTACTGGGTTTTCTATCGCCTCTCCAAACCGCTGCACCAAGAGCTAAAGGAAAGGCGCAAGCAGGATGCCATTGCCCGTTCATTAGATTTTTTTACCGATGCCATGTCGGTTCGCCAAGCCGGAAATATCAAACTCAGCTTAGTGCAAATGGCCAAAGCCCTAGAACCCATAAAGCCCTACTTCAATGAAACGCTTCCCGTAATCATTGACGGCAAAGAGGCTTACCTTGGCAATGAGATTTTTAAAGAGATAAGCTACACCATTGCAAAAATCTCCATAGCACCAAGCTACTCGCAGCTTAACGCAAAGATTGGTCAACCCATCCACTCCAATCAGCTCACCTTTAGGGCCACCTTTGACGACGCGAATGGAATAGCCGACCTACCATTGGTGGCCGAATACTCAGAAAAACCCATCCGTAACAATACACAGCGTACCGCTAGTAGCGGTGCCGCATCGTTCGATGTGGATATCGTTCGATCCAATAGGAGCATGGAGACTTTTACAGCCAAAATGGATCTTCAGGATATTTTGGTAGAAGCAGGCACAGACGCCATTACCCGAAGGCTACTCAATCGCTTTAACCTCCCCTCCGGCTCCATCCGCATCCAAATGGAAAAACCCTCCTTGCATGTTGTGGTTGAAGAAAGAATATTTGGAACCCCACAAGAACAAAGTGTACTGGAGCAAAGTATCCTAAAAAAGGCCCTTGAGATGGGCTATGGTATATCTAGTACTATCGAAGAATCTGACTATGTGATTAGAGCCGTTGCCAACAGCGAGCGGATTGGGCGTTCGGGACAGTACTTTGTCGTTGCCGTTAAAGGTTCAATAACACTTGAGAATAGCAATGGGAAAGCGCTATACCACAAAACGCTCGATGGGATTGAAACTCGTCATTTAGATCTGCTTAAGGCCAGTGAAGAAGCATATAAAGAGGCCCAACGAAAAGTGGATGTAACCTATTTTAGGGAGATACATGAGGCCATAACCCGCATGTAACCAGCTAATCCAACTCCTTCACATAAGCGCATGAGAAAATTTATTTTCTCATGCGCTTATACTTTTTAGCACTTCGCAAGTCCAACTCACCGAAGAGAAATATTTATTCTTTTCATTTGATAAAATCAGCTCAATAAAAGGATTTAAGGTGTTAAAAATCAGTTTAAAATTTGGCTTTCTTCTGCCGTCATCCCATTTATTTACTATACTTTTGTCATTGCTTTAAACCTCCTACGATTTTTTTAAACTATATAGAAACCAACATATTATTTGAACCCTTTTAAAATCGATTGTTATGATTATTGGAATTCCTAGAGAGATTATGGCAGGCGAAGCTCGCGTTGCTGCCACTCCCGAAACCGTGAAAATGTTCATCGCTGATGGCATGACCGTTCTAGTGGAAAGCGGTGCCGGCGAAAAATCACTTTTTGCTGATGCGCAATACAAAGAGGCCGGAGCTGAAATAGTAAACGATGTTCAGCAGCTTTTTGAACGTGCAGAACTTATTATGAAAGTTAAGGAACCTCTAATGAATGAGAAGGTGGGCAAACACGAGGTGGAAATGATGCGTAAAGGCCAAATGCTAATCACTTTTATTCACCCCGCTTCTCCCGTTAATCATGACATGGTTCGTATGCTGGCCGAGAAAGGTGTAAACTCAATGACCCTTGACAGTGTTCCTCGTATTTCACGTGCTCAAGAAATGGATGCGCTCACCTCAATGAGCACATGCGCCGGGTACAAAGGTATTATGATGGCTGCCAATGAGCTCCCCGTATTTATGCCCCAGCTATTTACTGCAGTGGGTGTAATTCGTCCTGCTCAGGTTTTGATTATTGGTTCCGGTGTAGCCGGTTTGCAAGCGCTGGCTACTGCTCGAAGATTAGGTGCCGTTACCCATGCAATGGATATTAGACCCGCTGCCAACGAACAAGCAACCAGCTTGGCTGCTAAGGTTATTGAAACCGGGGTACCCGAAAAACTTGCTGTAGGCGAAGGCGGATATGCTCAAAAGCTACCCGAAGAGTGGCTAGAAAAAGAGCGCAAAGTGTTGGCTGAGGTTCTCAAAAACATGGATATCGTATTTTGTAGCGCACTGATCCCAGGCAAAATTGCTCCTATCCTAATAACTGAAGAGATGGTAAAAGCAATGCCCAAAGGGTCGGTTATTGTTGACGTATCCATTGACCAAGGCGGAAACTGCGAGCTAACCGTTCCCGGGAAAAGCGTAGAGAAGCACGGGGTGATCATTCAGGGTATTAAAAACCTTCCAGGACTAATCCCCACTACCTCAACCATGATGTTCTCCAAAAACGTGTACAGCTTGGTTAAATACTTGGCTCCCAACGGAACCATTGATTTGAATATGGATGATGATATTATGCGTAGCATTCTGGTTACTAAGGATGGTGAAATTGTTCACGGAGGCACTCGCGAAGCCATGAAGATTTAACTCAAAAAATCCAAATTGATAAAATGAATCCCATATATCTGATACTAATTTTTGCCGTGGCTACCGGTGTGGGTTACGTTATTATTAAAAACGTACCTGCACTGCTTCACACGCCGCTTATGTCCGGGATGAATGCCCTTTCGGGCATTACCATCCTTGGGGCAATTGTGGCTGTGGGTCTGTTGGTAGTCAACAAGCATGAGCTTACCGTAACGGGCCATCTGTTGGGCGGATTGGCTGTAATAGCAGCCACCGTTAACGTAATTGGCGGATTTGGCGTTACGCACCGCATGCTCCAAATGTTTAACAAGAAAAAGAAAAGGGGGTAGCGGTTATGTCTATTACAGTGTACTATATTCTTTGTGCCGTACTTTCCATCTTGGTTTTGCTGGGCATCTCCATGATGAGCAAGGTAAAAACTGCTGTATCGGGAAACTTCCTTAGTGCTGCCAGCCTTTTTGCGGGTGTTATCCTTACCCTACTCTATAACCAAATTGTTTCGGTTGTGGCTATTTACGCCTACATAGCAGTGGGTGCCGTAATTGGTGCTACACTGGCCGTAAGGGTAAAAATGATTCAGATGCCCCAACTGGTGGCTCTGCTCAACGGTGTGGGTGGTTTAGCCTCCGCATTGGTGGGTATTCTTACGCTTTTGGGTGTGGGGGTTATCGAAAATGAGTATATCATCTTTTCTGATACCACAGCAGTATTGGCTATTGTGGTGGGTATGATTACCCTAGTAGGGAGCTTGGTGGCAGCCGGCAAGTTACATGGGGTTCTGCCCCAAAAGCCGGTAATTTGGAAAAGTCATCCTACAATTCTAAATACCAGCCTAATTTTACTGGTTGCTACAGTGCTATTCGCCATTTTTATGCGTAGCGAATGGATGCTTTCCCTAGAATTGAATATTGCCATAATACTCATCATTTCCATTGGGGTGAGCTCGCTGTTTGGCTACGCTTTCTCCATCAGGGTGGGTGGTGCCGATATGCCCATCACCATTTCGTTGCTCAACTCGTTGAGCGGCGTGGCGGGAGCCATTGCCGGTATGGCCATTGGTGATATCCTGCTGGTATCGGTGGGCGGTATTGTGGGCGCTTCGGGGTTGTTCCTAACCCAGATCATGTGCAAATCCATGAACCGCAGCCTCATGGATATCCTTACGGGTAAAACATCTATGGCAGGTCATCAGCCCGGCAAAAAAACTGCTGCCACAGCAGCAGTATCTGCTAAGCCTACAACCCAAACTCCCGGCGATGCGCTGCTCAATGCCAAATCGGTGATTATCGTAC
>CAZKPD010000104.1:4262-8954 GCA_964554585.1 uncultured Rikenellaceae bacterium | reverse complement strand
TTTTCCTCTTTCAGGCGCGCAAACCGAAAGAGGAAAATGGATTTATGGATTCCTTATCGGCCTGTTGGCCGTACTGGTTCGGGTGGTTAACCCTGCATACCCGGAGGGTATGATGTTGGCCATTCTGCTGATGAATGCCTTTGCACCGCTAATTGACCACTATGTGATGCAGGCCAACATAAAAAAACGTAAAAAGCGTGCGGCGGCTACTCTCAAAAACAGCTAATATTTACGATTATGAAAAAGCAGAGTAATCTATATATAATCATCTATTCTTCGGTATTGGTAATTGTTGTTGCAGCGTTACTGTCGCTGGCATCAACCGTTCTCAAACCCTATCAACAGAAGAATATTGAGACTGAAAAGAAACTGGATATACTGAAGTCTGTAGGCAGAGCAGCCGATGCCGATAACGTAAAGGATAAGCATACCTATGTGGGTAATGAGTTCAATACGGTTGTTGTGGAGCAATTTGTGGTAAATCGGAAAGGGGATAAGGTAGAGGGAGTTAACCCTTTTGCTATCGACCTAAAGGAACAATTTGCCAAACCTGCTCACGAACAGGTACTCCCGGTGTTTGTTGCAAAAGTAGACGAGGGAACTCCCAAGTACATCCTTCCGCTATTGGGACGTGGACTATGGGGACCCGTTTGGGGATATATTTCCTTTAACGATGACTTTAATACTATATATGGTGCAGCTTTTGCCCATAAGTCTGAGACCCCCGGATTGGGCGCTGAGATTGCCCATGCTGAATTTCAGCAGCAATTTGTCGATAAGCAGATCTATAAGAACAATGAGTTCGTTTCAATCAGCATTGTTAAAAGTGGAACTAAAGCTGATCCATTGCATAGCGTTGATGCGATTTCGGGAGGAACAATAACAAGTCATGGCGTGGAAGAGATGATCCATGACTGCTTAAACAATTACCAAGAATTTTTTAAGAAATCAAAAGCGATAAGCCATGAGCGTGAAGATTGAAAAAGAACCAATGTTCTCGGCCAAGAATCTTAAGCTGGTAACCGATCCCATAGGGAAGAATAACCCCATTACTGTTTTGGTTTTGGGAATTTGCTCGGCATTGGCCGTAACGGTTAAGTTAGAGCCTTCTGTGGTTATGGCCGTGTCGGTAACTGTGGTGGTAACCCTATCAAACGTGATTACCTCATTGCTTCGCAATACCATACCGTCCAGAATCCGCATTATTGTGCAGCTGGTAATAGTGGCAGCACTGGTTATATTGGTGGATGAGGTGCTTAAGGCATTTGCCTACGACGTGAGCAAACAGCTCTCGGTTTTCGTTGGGCTCATTATCACCAACTGCATTATCATGGGCCGTATTGAGGCGTTCTCATTGGGAAATAAGGCGTGGCCCTCGGCACTAGACGGATTGGGCAATGGGATTGGCTATGGGCTTATCCTTGTGATGGTCGGATTTTTCCGCGAGCTGTTTGGTTCCGGAACGCTTTGGGGATATAGAGTGATTCCCGAGTCAATCTACATGCGAAACGGTGGGTTTTATGAGGATAATGGACTCTTTATTCTGCCTCCCATGGCGCTGATTATTGTTGGGATTATCATCTGGATTCAGCGTAGCCGAAACCGTGAACTTATTGAAACCGAATAATTCGAAATACTTCTGGATATGGAAAATTTACTAAGTATTTTCGTCAAGTCAATCTTTGTTGACAATATGATATTCGCATACTTTTTGGGTATGTGTTCTTATCTGGCCGTATCAAAAACCGTAAAAACATCGACCGGGCTTGGCGTAGCAGTTGTGTTTGTGCTAGCCGTTACGGTTCCTGTAAACTATCTTATCGATAAGTTTTTGCTTAGCCCAGGTGCATTATCATGGCTTAGCCCATCCTTTGCCGATCTGGATTTGAGTTTTCTCTCATTCATTATGTTCATTGCCGTAATCGCATCCATAACGCAATTGGTAGAGATGGTCATTGAGAAATTTTCTCCGTCACTATACAACTCTTTGGGTATCTTTCTCCCGCTTATCGCCGTAAACTGTGCTATCCTTGGGGGTGCACTATTTATGCAAGAGCGTGAGTTTGTAAACGTGGCTGAAGCCACTGTGTTCGGATTAGGATCGGGTATTGGTTGGTTATTGGCCATAGTAGGTATTGCAGCCATTCGCGAAAAACTGAAGTATTCCAATGTGCCTGCACCATTGCGCGGATTGGGGATCACGTTTATCATTACCGGTCTTATGGGTATTGCTTTTATGACATTTATGGGTATTAAGCTTTAATCTGAAACTTTTTTATACGATGATACTGCTAGCATCAAACCTTACCATAATCTTTTCGGCCATTATCGTTTTTTTGGTCGTAATCAGCCTGCTGGTTGTAATTCTTCTTTATGCCAAGAAGATGCTTACCCCGCAGGGAGAAGTAACTCTATCCATTAATGGAGAAAAAGAATTGCATGTAGAACCGGGTAGCACCCTGTTGACCACTTTGAGCAACAACGGTATATTTTTGCCTTCGGCATGTGGTGGAGGAGGTACCTGTGCCATGTGTAAGTGCCAGGTTGTTGAGGGTGGAGGAAGTATTCTGCAAACCGAGGTGGGCTATTTTACCCGTAAGGAGCAGATGGATAATTGGCGCTTAGGTTGCCAGGTTAAAATTCGCGAGGATATTAAGGTAAAGGTACCCGAAGAGGTGTTGGGCATTAAGAAGTGGGAGTGTGAAGTGATATCCAACGATAATATTTCAACCCTGATTAAAGAGCTGGTCGTAAAGCTTCCTGAAGGGGAGAAACTCGATTTTCAGTCGGGCGGGTACATACAGATTGATGTTCCCAAGGCTGAGGTGGATTTTTCTAAGGATATAGAGATAGAAAAACGATTTACAGATGATTGGGATAAGCTTAAGCTTTGGGATTTGCACATGAAGAGCACAGAGGATGTGTTCCGTGCATACTCCATGGCCAACCATCCGGCCGAAGATAATATGGTGATTCTGAATATTCGTATTGCTATTCCACCATGGAATAAGACCAATACGGAGTTCCTAAAAGTGAATCCAGGGATTTGCTCCAGCTATCTTTTCTCACGTAAACCTGGTGATAAGGTTACCTTGAGCGGACCCTACGGCGACTTTTTTATTAAGGATACCGACAACGAGATCATGTTTATTGCTAAGGGAGCGGGTATGGCCCCCATGCGTTCGCATATATTCCATCTGTTCCAAACGGTGAAAACGACCCGAAAGGTTTCTTTCTGGTACGGGGCTCGTTCTAAGCGCGATATCCTTTACAATGATCAGTTTAGACAATTTGAAAAAGATTTCCCCAATTTCACGTTTCATCCTGTACTAACACGCCCTCGTCCTGAGGATAAATGGGAGGGGTATACCGGAACCATTCATCAGGCTATTTTAGATAACTACCTGTCAAATCATGAGGCTCCCGAGGATGTAGAATACTACCTATGTAGCTCACCCGAGGTGAGCGAGGGAGTGCTAAAAATGTTGTACGACTTAGGCGTTTCGGATGAAATGATTGCTTACGACGACTTTGGATAATCCATAAATGTTTTGGGCCATGAGATCGCGCACTTGTCCTAACTGTGAATATAGGTATACTCGTTTCGAGTATTTTCGTTTCTTGCTCTTTAAGGGTGTCGACTCTACATGGAATTGTAAGGGATGTGGAACGCCCCTTAATATTAATGTTAACCGCAGAACTTTCATTGCCATCTTCTCGATGCTGCCCATTATATTGGGTGCAGTTGCCATTTCCTTTCTTAAAGAGTTTTTTGGCATTACCAAGCTTTGGCATTACGGCATTATCTTGTTGGTTGGTATAATTTGGGTTATGTGGATGTATAGCTTCGATAAGTTTGATGTAAGAAAAAAGTAATTCAATCAACCTAGTTGGTTGAGGTGCTATGACTTTTTTGGGGAAATGTGATCATTTCCCTATTTTTGTTGAACACAATACCCTATACAGCTATGCAGGCAGAATCGGTTAATCCCCAAATAGATGTTTCATGGGAAGAGGTGTTACATGAGGAGTTTGCCAATCTGTACTTTGCAGAGCTAAAATACTTTTTGGTAGAGGAAAAGAAGAAGTATCGGGTATATCCTCCGGGCAGTCAAATTTTTAATGCTTTTAACCAAACTCCATTTCATAGCGTTAGGGTCGTTATTCTTGGACAAGACCCTTACCACGGCCCCAATCAGGCACACGGATTGTGCTTTTCCGTTCCAAAAGGGGTGGATATCCCCCCATCCCTTCAAAATATTTTTAAAGAGATAAATAGCGATTTGGGGTTACCCATACCTGCCCACGGGAACCTAGAGAAGTGGGCTCAGCAAGGGGTATTGCTCATTAATGCTACGCTTACGGTACGAGCACACCAAGCCGGTTCGCACCAGGGGAAAGGGTGGGAGCGTTTTACCGATGCTGCCATTGCAGCGCTCTCTGCACATCGTCAGGGGATTGTGTTCCTGCTGTGGGGTGCCTATGCCCAAGCTAAATCGAAAATAATAGATGGTTCTAAACATCATATCCTGACAGCTCCTCACCCTTCGCCACTTTCTGCCTATCGGGGTTTCTTTGGATGTAAGCATTTTTCTAAAACCAATGCTATCCTTACAAAAATGGGCGTTGCGCCCATTGATTGGTCGTTGAACGATAATCCCAACCCATGCGAATAGTTGCTGATCGGGATAT